>NZ_PEIG01000021.1 GCF_002749975.1 Gloeocapsopsis sp. IPPAS B-1203
CGCAAAACTTTGTGTTACTCAAAGTCTACTGAAATGTTAAAAGCATCCGTTCGCTTGTTACTTGATTATCTTAAGTATTGGACTATCCCTCTGCCACTTTAATCATGACTTTATTGTGCAACACCTAAATTAGGGCTAAGTAGCATATCTTGGTTTAGAGTTAGTACTGTGTAAGACATAGTAAAAACAGTATAAGAAGCACACTGCAGCAGATGTCATGAAGAATTATCAGTAGATTCAAAACCGATTTTCATATTCTAAAATTGCCCGTGTTTCTCCTGTAATATCTGTGGCAGCACGTAAGCGAAATTCTTCATTGAGTCGATAATTCAGACCAATGCGTGTTGGATCGTCAGATGTCAGAACTCGCAAAACAGAAACAGAAAGATTACCTGAGACATCAATACCAGCTTCTGCGGCTAAATCAAGTGCGGAAGTCCGTCCGCCAGATTCTGTGCCAACCGTCGGAAATAAACGTAACTCCGATAAACCAAAAGCATTACCAATATTTGTGACAGCGCTTTGGAAGTTACCTAATAAAGCTGTCCCTGCTATATTAGCAAGTCCTAACACACTATCTCCACGTCCTAAAGTGTCGATAAAACCACCACCCAGTAAAGCAACAATCTCAGATTCACTGCGAGAAGGATTGCTAGTTAGTTCTAAATTATCAAAAAGTTGACTTGCAGGACCTTGAACCTCAGCTTGGACGCGTACTGTCTCAAAACCACCTAAGTCTGTAGAAAGCGGTTGTGTAATATCACCTGATAAAGGAGTCGTTGCAACTCTAGTCCGCGTGACTTCTGGAACTCGCGTAACAAGACGAATATCTAATTCAGGATCAAGTCCTTGATTTGGTCTAAAGGTTGCTGTGTGTTCATAACCACGCGATAGCACAAATTGAGTTGTAAATAAATTCACACCACCACGACGTAACCGAACTACACCATCTGGACGCAGATCGTTGAGTGCGCCACTAATATTAAGCGAACCTGTTGCTTCTATATTGATAATAGGTGGACGAGTGACCGAAATACCATTACCCAAAGTCAACTGTAAGTTATTAAACTCTGGAACTGTAATTCCATCTTGATTTGCACCAACTGGTGTCGCAGTCTCTGGTGTAACACCATTACCATTTTCTTCAGGAATAGATATTTCACCTTGTGCAAGTTCAACTTCACCGCCAATAACTGGGTTAAGGACATTTCCAGTCACAACCACATTTCCACTAGCCCCACCACGATATAATCCATCAAGATTAAGAGCTAACTGATTGAGGTCGATTGTCAGAGGATTGCCAAAATCTGGATCAGTCGGTGAAAAACTACTGAAAATTGGTACAACTCCCTGAGCAACAACATTACCGCGTGAGAAATTACCTTGAAGACGATCAACTTGAATTCGGTCAAGATTAAAGTTAATTGTGCCTGTGACATCAGTGAGAGGTTCCGGCAAAGCTTGGGCAGTAATTGTCGCATTACTAACTGTCGCAATTCCTGTGGCAACAGGTTCTTGAGTTGTCCCACTGACTTGAAGTTGAACTTGTCCTTGTCCTCCTTCCCAAGCAACGGCATCGGTGAGTAAGTTAATTAATGATAAACCTTCGTTTTGGACGTTGATATCTAAACTAATTTGATCGCTATCAGGTGTAACAGTTGCAAAAGGTAGCTCTAGAGGTATGCTACCAGTAACTGTGATTGGTTCAGGTCCAGCCACAACGACATTACTACCAATATTAAATCGGGCATTAGCATAACTAAAGCTAGCAGTTGCCGACTCTACAGGTCTTTCATTGAGTGTTCCGGCGCTGAGTTCCACTTCTCCGATCGCTTGAGGATTTTCAATTGTTCCAGCTAAAGTTGCTGAACCGTTTAATTGTCCTGTGACATCTACTGGTAAATCGACAAAATCAGTTAATGTAGCAATTGGGAAGTTTGTCACTTGTAATTGACCGGATTGTTCTGCACCCCCTACTTGCCCTGTAAAAGCAACAAGAGATTCATCTGATTGAATCCGCAAAGGTAATAATGTTAAAACACCATCTTCAAAATTGCCTTGGGCAATGACTTGATCGGCATTATAAGAACCCCATTGCCAATCTTGACCTTGTAAATCAAAATTAGCGGTGACACCAGCGCTTATCGAACCACTTACTGCTACAGTTCCACTAAACGTCCCTTGAAAATCTGCAAGTTCAGGTAATGGCGATGCATCTTGACGTTGCTGACGCTGTTGTTGCAATAGTGTTGTAATTTCTGAATAACGGCGGATTTGTGTGAGTAGTGGTGCGTCTGGTAAACCTACTGGTGTGGTGTTGAGAGTGTCCGCACCAGCATAGGTGGGTGGTTCTATACCGCGTTGGAAATCTTCTAAATTAAAGTACCGCAGTGCAGCTAAAACAGTTTGCACTTGACCGTTAGCAATATTAACTTGAGCATCAAATTCTGACCCTGTAGGAGTTTGCGTTAAGCTACTTTTCAAAGCATAACGACTGTCTCCCTGAACAAACTCGCCTCCTGTGAGTGTTCCTGTACCATCTGCAAAACGAATTTGTCCGACAAATTGATTTCCGGTGAGAGTTCCAATTGTGGGTTCAGCGATCGCAATATTTCCGGCAACAGCAAGTGTTGTCGGATTAACTCTTAAATCGCCTGTGAGTTGTCCTGAAACTGGTGCATTACCTAATACGGGAAGATTAGGCGTTAAATCTAATACTGCTAAAGGAAAATTTTCAATATTGACTAATAAATCTTCGCCAACGCTACGCCCTCTGGCAATTGCTGCATCGCGCCGAACTAAAAAAGAAACTGGACGATTCTCAGGATCTAAGTTCAACGCAATTTGATCTTGACCGCCAGAAACATCTAATTGCAATCCCTCAGCAGCAGTTAGTTCAACATTTCCCGTTAACTGTGGGGCAAAGGCTAAATCGTTAACTGCCAAGTTTTGTAATTGTAATGCACCTACTACATTCGGTGCAGTTAAAGTTCCTGTGATATTACCAGCAAAATTTGCACTTCCTGCAAGGTTTACTGCCGCAGGCAACTCAAAAGGTAAATCTTGTAAACTGTAATCTTGTGCTTGAACATTGAGATCTAACTCAGTAACTTCCGGCGCACCCGATGGAGTCACTTGGGCAAAAATTAGTCCACTTGCTCTTAAATTTGGTGCTGTTGCTTGCTCAACAATCAGGCGATCGCCAGCCCAACCCACCCTTGCTGTTAGGGGTTGTTGTACAGGCCCAATTCCTTGAGAAAAGCGCAAATCTCCCACAGCGCGAACATCTGCTAAATCAAACGAATCAACTGTACCTGCTACGCGCAATTGACCATTCAGCTGACCTTGGAGTTGTTCTGAAAACCGTGCAAGTTGCACTTGTGAGGCATTAACTAGCGCTTGCCAACGACCTTGGGCAAGTTGAATATTGGAGGCGGTGACTGTTCCTCCTGCAACATTTAAACGTCCCGAACCGATCGCTTGAATTTGATTTGGCTGAAACGCTGTTGTCGTGCCAGCAACAGTAAACGTTCCTGTGAGCGCGCCTTGAAACTGTGGTGGAGCTTGGGGAACTAAATTTCCGAGTTGGACACCTGATGCTTGTACTTGCGCCCGCCAGCGACCTTGGGCAAGTTGAATATTGGAGGCGGTGACTGTTCCTCCTGCAACATTTAAACGCCCCGAACCGATCGCTTGAATTTGATTTGGCTGAAACGAGGCAGTAGAACCTGCAACATTAAATGTCCCACTAATCGGTGCTTGCAGTGCTGGGGGAACTTCTGTGACACGTCCTAACTGTACATTTGACGCTTGGACAGTTGCTTGCCACTGATCGTTTGTTAACTGTCCGGCAGCGCGTAGCGTACCACCAGCAAAATCGACAGTAGTATTGCGAAATAGCAAGTTTTGTGCATTGGCAATTAAAATTTGACCGCGTGCGGGATAGGTTGCATTTGCTGCTTGCCAATTGACAATTGTTTGGGGTTGTGTTGGCGAACCAACAACATTAGCTTTTGCTTGAATTGTGCCAATTTGAAATTCAGGTGTTGCACCATAAAGACGGGCGATCGCATCTCCAGGAATATTCCGTGCCTCGAGGTTAAATCCCAAGCCTGGAGTTTCTCCAATTTTGATTGTACCGCCACCAGTAATTTGACCCCCGACTGTCGGAACTGCTTGAATGTCTTTAAAAGCAACTACCGATGCCGTAGGAGAAAAAGCAAATCGTGCACTGGCATTTTTAAAATCTACGCGGTCGATTCGAGCTTGCTTAGTAGTGGTTACACTGCCCGATAATGTTGGCTTTTCGATGGGTCCGCTGAGTTGAACTTCTGCTCTTGCTTCACCTGCTACAGGTACGGGAAGATCTAATTCCAACGTCTTTTGGGCATTGGCAAAACTAACTGCTGGGACTTTGGCAGCAATATTAAAACCAACTTCCGTATTTAGGACACCGTTAGCGATCGCTGGAATACTTCCGTAACTGGTTTGGACGTTATCAAGCCAAATTTGCGTACCTTGAAACCCTAGCGTGCCATTAGATTTATTAAATGCTTGTGGTAGTTGCTCGACTTGTGCTGTAACTTCTTTCAGTTGCGCAGTACCAAATAGCTGTGGGTCTTGCTCTTGTTGCCAGCGAACATTTAAATTACCATCAACTCGCCCACCTTGCAGGTCAATTGGTAAATCAATTAAGCGCGTCACTTCTGAGGCGAGGACGTTTTGAGCTTGAATTTGTAAATTAGTGCGTTCGGTGCTAAATTGCGATTCGCCTTGAATCTCAATATTGCCTTCTGTTGCTATGCCACTAATTTGGTATCTAATTAATTCATTATTATCTAAAAACTGCCCAAATCCATTGACTTGGCTGACTCTAACTGGTTCTGACGATCTCGCAATAGGTTTGCCTCTTGCCTCTGGATTTGCTAATAGAGCAACATTGGCATTACGAAACTGAATGCGATCGAGTTCAGTTCTAATTAGCCCTGTCCCTTCTTCAGTTGCTAAAGCAGTAGAAATCCAGCGCCCTTGGGCATCTTGCTCTAGATAAACGTCAGGATTAACTAATGTAACATCAAGTCTGAGTGTGCGAGTAATTAATAGTTGTAATGGGTTAAACGCAACATCTACGGCTGCTACTGAAGCGCGGTCTGGGTCGGTAGCCGTTGCCGGAATCGCAGAAGCACCAAAGCGTAAACCAGTTAGAGAAAAGCTTTCTACTCGTCCTAATTCTACTGGTCGATTCAGTGTTTGTGTTAAATTGCGTTCCACAAGTGGTGCTAACTGTTCGTTCACAAAAGTCCACAACCACCACCCACCTGCTATGAGTCCTAACAACACAGGCGCACCAATGGCGATTCCAGTGCGATAACTTAGTAACGATCGCGAATTTCTTTGAGAACGTGGTTCGGTTTGGTTATCTAAATCAGGAGGATTCTTCATTGAGCTTTAGGGGGTGTCAGCTGAAGGCAGCTAATAACGCAAAAGACAAATGGCACACTTATAAAATACCGATATCCGCATCCGCTGGCTACTAAATTATGCGATGGTAGTTGGGGTTTTATAACAAATGTTTGCAGAAATAGTTTGTAACTGTACCATAGTTCACTAAAGAAGGAGGAGACAAATGATTACTCCCATGCGAGTTTTTGTTTTATTATTTAATGCGCGAACTGAAAACGAAGGTATTCACACCATCCGAGTTGGCGATCGCAATCGAGTTTTGATGTTTGAATCTGAAGATGATGCCACTCGCTTTGCACTTATGCTAGAAGCTCAAGACTTTCCGACACCAACTGTTGAAGTCATGGACGCTGAGGAAATTAAAGAGTTCTGTGAAAGTGCCGATTATGATTGGGAACTGATTCCCGAAAATGGTTTAGCGCTTCCCCCAGAACAGAACATCGAACAAACAGATTGGCAGATAGAAACTGAACCCGAATCTGATCCAGATATAGACGATATTCGTCGTAAATTGGAAGGGTTATTATAGTACAACCTACCAAGGTGCAAGCGAGGCACGCAACATGACTCAGGTGGAGGGGCGGGGTTACTTGTTGACAGAACAGGTCAATCTCAATAGTCGCAATTTAGATCAATTAAGTTCCTTAGAGTTTGTCGAACTTTTTAATCGCGAGGATCAACACGCGATCGCTGCTGTTGAGAAGGCAAAACACGACATTGCTGTGGCGATTGATCGCACTGCCAAAGCTTTACATCACGGGGGACATTTGTTCTACGTTGGTGCAGGTACTAGTGGTAGATTAGGTGTATTAGATGCTGCAGAGTGTCCGCCAACATTTTGTACTTCCCCAGATCTTGTGCAAGGAATTATTGCTGGTGGCGCTGGGGCTTTAGTCCGCAGTTCGGAAGATTTAGAAGACAAAGCCGAAGATGGCTATGATGCGATCGCCCAACGTCACATTACACAACTTGATGTTGTTGTTGGGATCACAGCAGGTGGGACAACTCCCTACGTTCACGGTGCTTTACAAGCCGCCCGCGAACGCGGCGCTACTACAATCTTTATCGCTTGTGTTCCCAAAGAACAAGTCAGTGCTGAAGTTGATGTTGATATTCGCCTTTTGGTAGGACCAGAAATTTTAGCAGGTTCAACACGCCTCAAAGCCGGAACCGCAACAAAGTTAGCCTTAAATATTCTCTCAACTGGGGTGATGGTGCAGCTCGGAAAAGTTTATGGCAATCGCATGGTAGATGTTGCTGTTACTAATAGCAAGTTACGCGATCGCGCCATTCGGATTTTGCACGATTTAACAGGACTCGACCGCGCTGCTGCGGCTACACTACTATCACAAAGTGGAAATTGGGTCAAGCTTGCGTTACTCATGCATTGGACAGGCGTTACCAAAGAAGAAGGCGATAAACTTCTAGCTCAACACAATGGCAATCTTCGCGCTGCTGTTTCTAGCTATAAAGGTGTCTAGTCATTTCTCCCGATCTGCAACCGATTAACTCGTGGCGCAATACTGTTATGACCGATCTTTATTTGCGATCGCTCAATAACTCAATTTATTTAGAAATGCGATCGCGGAGTGTGTGTCGCACAATCGCTTCTCCCAGAATTCTCAATGCGATCGACTAACTACATTTAGTGAAACGTAGACTTATCAATTATATTTTCCCTCTTCATTTTTTAGTAGCTTTAATTATGCGTCATCATTAACTTTTTTCAACTTATAGTAATATCTTCTTACAAGAGTTAGTGGAACTACCATCAAGTTTTAATGTCGTTTG
Organism: Gloeocapsopsis sp. IPPAS B-1203; assembly: GCF_002749975.1. NCBI lineage: Bacteria > Bacillati > Cyanobacteriota > Cyanophyceae > Chroococcidiopsidales > Chroococcidiopsidaceae > Gloeocapsopsis > Gloeocapsopsis sp. IPPAS B-1203. The sequence continues at coordinate 7,255 of NZ_PEIG01000021.1, forward strand.
ATAACTTATGCAAACTTCTATCTGAAAAATATCCTGCCATCTTTGCCAGTTGGGTACTAGGTACACCGCAAACAAACGTTAAAGTCCTCAAAACTGAATTAAGTATTGAACCAATTCGCGCCGATTATGTCACATTTTTACAGTTACAAGGGCGCATTTTACATTTAGAATTTCAAACTCAACTCGCATCAACGCCACCGCTACCGTTGCGAATGCTCGATTACTGGGTACGGTTGTATCGGTTATATCGCCTTCCCATTACGCAAGTCGTCGTTTTATTACTTCCAAGCGCACCAGAGACAACTATTGAAACTTCATTCAATGTGGAAACGACTCGTCATGAATATCGTGTGCTGAGACTGTGGGAGGAAGATGCTACACAATTTCTAGAGAATCCAGCGTTGTTACCATTCGCGCCCTTAACCGCAACAACACAACCGCAAAGTTTGTTACAGCAAGTTGTACAACGAGTGAATCAACTCGAAGCAGTGGAACAACGTTCCGAAATTTCCGCTTATACGCAAATTTTAGCAGGGTTAAAATACAACAAGGAGTTAATACAGAGAATATTTCGGGAGGGAATGATGCGCGAATCCGTAATTTACCAAGAAATCTTGGCTGAGGGTGAGCAACAAGGACGGGAAGTGGAAGGGCGATCGCTTGTACTGCGTCAACTGAATCGGCGTGTAGGAGAGTTACCCCAAGATCTGCAAACTCAAATTGAATCTTTGTCGTTAGAACAATTAGAAAATCTGGCTGAAGCACTCTTAGATTTTCAAGAAATTACAGATATTGACGCTTGGTTAGCCGAGAATCGTTAGCGATCGCTCATTAGCTCAATTCAATTTGTCATAAATGCGATCGCACGAGCGGTTTTCATGAAATAATTTTGCTGGGTAGGGTAGATCATTGCTTTTGTATGAGAGTGTTTTAGGATACATTTGAAACAGTTATCAAGCATAATGTGTTCTGAAGTTAATTATGATCTCTCAAAATAGGGGTCTTTTTTACCCTCTAACAAATATTTGGAAATATCGTCAAGGAAAAGATTCATCCCTATGGGTCCACCAAAATCCCAGATCTTTCGACTAACGATGTACGCTCGGTTATTCTTAACGGATTCCAGAGATTGTATTAAGGGCTGTTGAGACAGGTAAGATGCCGATCCATCTTCAATAATAAAAAGAATATCAGCATCATATTGGTCAATTGCTTCTATGCTAAAGGTGGCTGCTTCGTTGTATTCCAATAACATGGGTTTAATTGGTATACCAACTTCCTTGAATACTTGAAAAATCGCTGAATCCTTTGGTCTTAACCAAAAGTTTTTGCCGAAATGATCGATTACAGAAATTTCTAATCCTGCCAGTTTGTTGCCCAGTTTCTCTTGAAATTCTGCGACTCGTTTTTCATATTGGCTGAGAAAGATTTCTGCTTTTTCTTCTCGGTTTACAAGTTGAGCAATATACCGAAAGGTGTCTTTAATAGAATCTCTAATTCTGTAAACATCAATCACCGCAGTAGGAGCAATGTCAGATAACTGTTCGTAAGTTTGAACGTTTCCATCTCTAACCAACAAGATCAAATCTGGCTTTAGCTTTAGAACTTTTTCGAGGGAGGGGGTTCCCTCTCTGCCAACTGTCTCAATTCCTGCAACTTCATCAGGCAACAGATTTGGAAAGTATCGTTCTCCTCCTAGATAATCAACGACCCTACCTACAGGTTTGATGTCGAGAGCTATCAAAGAGTCTAGTACTGTTGGAATATCTAATGCAACAATGCGCTGTGGTTGTAAGGGAATGCATATTTCACCAAGACTGTGTTGAATGATTCGACACTCAGACGAATTAGCTAACTGTCTTGCTGAACTGTCAGGTTCTTGAGTGGCTGGATTGTAGCAAGCCACAGTTGTTAAGAGAAAGGATAAAGCTACTAGCAGTAATGATCTTACGAAACGGAAGCGTTGATTTTTCATCAATAAGTTTGTCAGTATTTACAAATCAAATTACACTGCAAGGTGCGACTCTGCTGGTAACAATTGAAAAACTAATTAAAATGTCCAACTGATGGAACCAACAACTGTAAAGGGATCGCCTCTTTCAACAAAATTTCTGTCGAAACTGAAAGTGGCATAATCTAAGTCAAATAGATTACGGATATTGATTGCTGTATTAAAATTGCCTCTGCGGTAGTAGAGCGCTGCATCAGTTCGTAAATAGCTTCCTAGCTCAAACGAGTTTGCAGAGTCGCCTGGTCGTTCACCTACATAGAACAGTCCAAGCCCAAAGCCCAATCCTCTCAAACCTCCCTCTGGAATGGTGTAAGTTGTCCAAATACTGGCTTGATGCTCTGGTGCATTCGTTAGGCGGTTGCCTACTGGAGTCGTGTTATCTTCTGTAACAATTGCATCAGTGTAAGCATAAGCAGCAATGATATTCCAACCAGGCAAAACTTCACCTGTAACATCTAACTCAATTCCTTGGCTGCGTGCTTCTCCCGTTTGAATGGAGAACAGAGGATTGTCGGGATCAGGGGTTGTGATATTTGTCCTGGTGAGATAATAAGCTGCCAGATTTGTAGAGAGTTTACCCTCTAGAAAATCAGTCTTGACTCCGATCTCATATTGGGTTCCTCGTGTTGGCTCAAATTCTCTTCCATCGGGATTGAATCCTGTCGTTTGACGAAATGAGCGGCTGTAGCTGGCGTACAGAGAAACCGTATCACTAGGCTGATACACTAAACCAATTCGGGGACTGAATGCGCCATCAACTTGTACTGGATTGCCCGTTGGGCTACCCACGCCAAAGTCAGCGATTTCTTGTATGTAAGACACCCAATCATAGCGACCGCCAATTAATAATTTCAGATTGTCGCTAAAAGCGATTTGGTCTTGAGCGTACACCCCGTAAGACTGAATGGTCTCGTCATACTTGAAATTGGGAAATAATTCGGGTCTCGAAATGTTGTAATCTGGGTCAAAAATGTCTAAAAGAGGAATATCTGCTGCTCTAGCAATCCTGTTTTCAAATTTTGCACATAGCGATTAACATCAAAACCGATGAGAACTTGATGTGAAATCGATCCGGTATCAAAATTCCCAAGTAGTTCAATCAGCCCAAAATAATTAGTAAATGTAAAGTCAACCTCTTCAATCGCAACTGTTAAGAAGCGATCGTCTTCCAATCCAGTAGGAAAAACGGAATTGTGGTCAAAATCATTCAGAGTGACGGCAAGATTATTACGAACCTGCCAATCACCACTAAACTCGTGGTTTAGGACATAGCCAAATCTGTGAGTAGTGATATCAATTGAGGCAAAATCGGGATAGCCAGGATAGAGACTTCGTGGTAGAAGGTTATCATCACTGAGGAGGGGAGCCGCGTTGACAAAGTATGGATCTCCTGTAAAATCAATATGCTCGTAATATAAATTTACGCTTGTCTGATCTCCCAAGTTTAAGGTGATAGAAGGAGCAATCGTGATGAGGCTCTCCTCAACAAAGTCTTGATAACTCTCTTCACCTTGATAGGCGGCAATAAAGCGGTAAAGCAGTGTGTCATCATCCGTCAGAGGACCTGATAGATCGATACTGGGCTGATAGAAGCCATAATTGCCTGCCTCAAATCTTAAATTATAATAGGGTTCACTCAACGGTTGCCGAGTAATTACATTGATAACTCCACCAGGCTCTACAGCGCCAAACAAAACCGAAGCAGGTCCTCTCAGAACCTCCACCTGCTCGACTGTTTCAATTGGTCTAACGCCATAGAAACCACCATCGCGAGCACCATTTCGCAGGTTTCCACCCCCATCAGCAAAACCCTGAGAAAATCCTCTAATGATTCTATTGTTCAATCCTGGCGCACCGTAGATGCTTCCACCCTCAACCACACCAGGAACCGTTTCTACTGCCTCAGTCACTGTTCTGACGTTGCGATCTTCCAGCACTTGTCGTGGCACAACGGTAATTGACTGGGGAATATCTCTTAGTGGTGTATCTGTTCGCGTTGCTGTTGAAGCACTCGATGGGTTATAGCCTTCATCCTGCTCACCTGTCACGACGATCGCAATTGAGTCATCCCCCTGTGGTGTTTCACTTGTCGGCGGCGTGGGGGATGTTGCAGTCACTACCCCAACAATCAAACCCGCATCACTATCAAACAACTCAACAGTGGGTAACGCGGTTTCTCCTGTGACTGTTACTCTTAGAGTATTTGCATCAAGATTTGTGACTGTTATTTCCGTAACACCATCAACGGGTTTTTCGGAACGGAATGTAAAAGCATCGCCACTGGGTAAACGCAGTTGTGCATTTGGAATATCTGCAATATAGTTATTACCACTACTGCGATTTGTAATTTGCAGTTGTTCGCCAAAAGGAGTTTCTAAAATCACCTCCACACCTTGCTCAGTGGGAACTGCTCTTACTGCTGTAATTTGGATGGGAGATGAAACATTAGGAGTTGAGGATTGCGACAATAAATCTTTGACGCTTGTTGCTGGTAACTCAATTTCGCTGAGTCTTTGAATATTTGTAGTAGTAATGGGCTGGTTGCGATCGCTTCGTTGTGTATTACTCCTCTCAATCCTCCCTTGCAAAATGGGGACACTCGATTTTACTCCCTCAGCCCGTGCAGTGGAAGCCATCAAAACCGACAGCGCCATTACCATCAATGCCAATTGCAATCGACCCCTCATCCTCTCACACCTTTTGAAAATCTTTATCAAGAAATATCAGGGTGATGCCATGCTTGAAAAGCCATTATGAGGGGCTAGACGGATTTTATTTGAGGGTTAGACGGATTTTTTTAAATTTCTACTTTACTTTTACAATTTTTTAAATAATTTGTCATAACTACTGTGCGAACCGATCCAAAACCAAACAATTGTTTCAGGATCTTTCATTACGCCTACAGCACGCCAACCTATTCCTGCTCTTACCGAATATATAGGTTGTTTTGTATTCAGCTTCTTGAACTCCAAACTAGGATGAGATGGATTTTGCTTCCATAGTTGATAATTTTTTCTTGCTGTTTTCTAAACTCTTTCTGGTAACTCAGCAAAATATTCGATGAACTCTATGGTCAATTCTGACTTCATAGCTCATCAAAACCTATTTGTCTTGTCCTACCATTAATAGAATCATTTAACGCTTTTGTTGCTAACTCCTCTAATTGGCTATGTTGTGGGTGAGATAAAGATTGCTGCCAGTTAAGTTCATTTTCAATACCTTCAATTAACTGTTCTGCAAGTTCATCTTGTAGATGAGGAGGTAAATTTTGTGCTTTCTTAAAAGCCTCTGTAAGTAACTCAGTCACAACTGTAGTTTGTATGATGTTAATTCAATTTTATCAGGAGCAAGTAGTATTTAATTGCTACTTTATTTAGTATTTAAGGATTGGTCGCAAGTTATAGAATAATTCAAATTCAAAACTTGATTTTTAAATAATCTCTGGGACTCACGCCAAACTTTTTGCGAAATGCTGCTGCAAAATACTTGCGATCGCCAAACCCCACTGCTTGCATGACTTCAGTGACTCTCATGTCACCAGACATTAACAGTTGACTTGCTTGTTCCATGCGATAATCGTGGAGATAGCCAAATACCGTTTTGCCAAAACAGTAGCGAAACCCGCGTTTGAGCGAACAATCATTCAAGCCAACTTGCCGCGCCAATGTTATCAACGAAGGCGGTTGATGTAGATTTTGCTTCAAAATTTCGCGGGCGCGATGGATGCGATCAATATAATCGGGTTTTAGATTGTTTTGCGATCGCCTCCCCTGCTGTACCTCTTGCTCTTCTTCCAACACCAACGCCGCCACCTCTAGCACTTTTCCTTCTAAATACATCCGTTTATGCAACCCCTGATACGGACAGCGGATAATTTGCCAAAGGATGCGCTGCATTGCAGGCGAGATTGTCCCCACGCGGGTGTAGTATCGTTGACTCTGTTGGCGAATCAAGTGTTGTAACTCAGTTGGCAGTTCGCCACCCGCTCCTATAAACGACAATAAAACCTCTAGTTGCATCCAGATTATGACTTCTAAACTGTGGTATTCGCACGGACCAACGATAGTTTGCTTGGGAGATAGACCACTACCATAGAGCGCATATTCCAAATTACTCACTTCCGTAAAAGCATCAAGATGCTGTCCTGACAAATGGAAATGAAAACACAACTGTCCTTCTTCTTCTGGTAATGTAACTTCCCAGCGATCGCACAGCCGAAAATTATCGATTCTCAATTCTAGCCCTTCGCGCAATTCAATTTCCCGAACGTAGCCTTCAGACAACCACGACGGGCAATGCAGCAACAAATCCAGGTCATCTTTGGGGTCTGGATATTTTGCATGAGCAAGCATCTCTTCGTACAAATCATCAGCGGCTTGCTCGGACATAGAAATCGTCATCGCGATAGGATTACTGAGATTAATTATTATTAGTAGATTATCACATTAATTTTTATATTTGTGGTAGTAGGTAATGGGTGATGGGTAATGGGTAATAGATATTCTGTTCAATTACCACTTACCAATTCTCATTGCCAATACTTAAAAACTTGTGACTACCGAGTTATAACAAAACCTTAAAGATTTATTTAATCAAAGCAAACAAAGTTTATTTTCGCTATAATGCGTTCAAATTATTGATACATATTCTCATTAGATAAGAGATTAAACGTTGATATCCTGCACTTCATCTAAAGTCATGATCCATCAAGCATATCCCAAACCACCTACCAGCATTTGGGACATTATCGCTCCGGTCAAAGGTAGGATTATAAGTGCGATCGCGCTAGCAGCACTAAGTTCAATTGCTGGAATCGTTTCATTGCTAGCAATTCCGCCGATTGCAGCCGCGCTATTGTCTGAGTCATCACCTATTCAAGTTTGGCAATGGATTGCAATAGCATTAGGAATGGTAGCGATCGCCTTTACCGCCAGAGTTTTTGCATTTCATGTTTCCCATATCGCGGCGTTTAAACTTGAAGTCATCTTAAGAACAGCACTGACTACACACCTGGCGCAAGTTCCCCTCGGATATATTATTACAACAGGCTCAGGTGCAATTAAGAAAATTGTGCAAGATGATGTCAAATCACTTCATGCTTTTGTCGCCGACAGCACGCCCTTATTTGGGCAAGCATACACAATTCCAATGCTGTCATTAATTGCAATGTTTATTGCCGATTGGCGATTAGGATTAGTGACATTAGCACTACTTCCAATAGGCATGATTTTCATTCGGCTGGCATTACGCGACTACGCCGAACAACGAGATGCATACGATCGCGCCAACGAACAGATCAATAGCGTCATCATTGAATTTGTGCAAGGAATGCAAGTTGTTCGCACCTTTGACGATGGTAGTAGTTCCTTTGCTCGATTTCAAAATTCACTCGATGCATTCACCCAAAAGCTGCGTGAATGGAATGAAAAAACGCAAACTTCCGGTCGATTCGGAACATTGCTATTTGAACCGTTACCCACACTACTAGTTGTATCTGCGGTGGGAGCATGGTTCATGATGCAGGGAACTTTATCATTTCCGCGCCTGTTGGTATTTCTATTACTCGCCCCGCGATTATGTGGAGCCTTCAAGCCCATTTTCACACTCTCCTATTTCATCAATCAGGCAAATGCCGGAGCATTGCGGATTGGGGCAATACTAGCAGAACCGATACTACCACAGCCAGAACATTCTCAACAACCTGCCAATTCTTCAATTGCACTACGCAATGTGACTTTTTCCTACAGTGACGATCGTCCAGCATTACAAGATGTGTCGCTTGATATGCCAGCCGGAACCGTAACAGCGTTAGTAGGTCCTTCAGGTGCAGGCAAAACAACATTAGCACGACTCATTCCGCGCTTTTGGGATGTTGATCGTGGCTCAATTGAGATTGGCGGTGTAGATGTGCGGGAAATGAACTCTGATACTTTGATGTCCTGGGTTTCATTTGTCTTTCAAGATACCTTTTTATTGCACGACACGATCCGCAACAATATTAAATTAGGGAAACCAAACGCGACCGATGAAGAAATAGTCGCAGCAGCTTCTGCGGCACAAGCGCACGAGTTTATCCTCACTTTACCTAACGGCTACGATACCATCGCTGGCGAACGAGGAACTCGACTTTCAGGCGGACAGCGCCAGCGCATTACGATCGCCCGTGCAATTCTCCAAGATAATCCGATTGTGGTATTAGATGAAGCTACTGCCTTTGCCGATCCAGAAAATGAAGCATTGATTCAACAAGCGATCGCATCATTAACAACGGGAAAAACCTTGATCGTTGTCGCACATCGCTTAGCAACAATTATAAGTGCCGATCAGATTGCAGTCTTAGATCAAGGACAATTAGTTGAATGTGGCAAACATGAAGAATTACTTGCTCATGATGGTGTTTACGCACGACTCTGGTTGCGTCATCAGCAAGCACAAAATTGGGAATTGAAAGTGAGACAAGCCTTAGTTGAAATGCAGTAGTGAGGTAAAAATATGGACACGCAAATCCTCAAAATCGCCTTCCTGATTGGGCTAGCGGCAAGTACAATTATCCGCATTCCTTACCAGCGAGAAACTAAACAAAACACCATCATCGATAATCGCAAAACTCCTCAAGAAAACGGATTGCTGTTTTTGGTGTTTTTAGGGATGGTTGCTTTGCCACTCGTATACGTTTTTACTCCCTGGCTTGATATTGCCAACTATCACCTACCAATTTGGGCTAATGGCTTGGGCGTTGTGACATTTGCGATCGCAATGTGGCTATTTTGGCGATCGCATCACGATCTCGGTCGTAACTGGTCGCCCACGTTGCAAGTACGAGAAGCACACACACTGATCGTCAGCGGTATTTATCAAAAAATTCGCCATCCCATGTATACATCGATCTGGTTATGGAGTATTGCCCAAGCGCTATTACTACCCAACTGGATTGCAGGATTATCAGGAATCATCGGCTTTGGCATTTTATACATCGTCCGAGTTCGCAATGAAGAACAAATGATGCTCGATCAATTCGGCGATCAGTATCAAGAATACATGCACAAAACCAAGCGATTAATACCCTATCTCTTGTAGGCGTTAGAACTTCATTAAGGTTGGTAACTGGTAACTGGTAATTGGTAATCGGTAATTGTTTCCTTCCACACTCCTATTACCTATTACCCGACAGATGTTGTATGCGATCTTTAGTTATCCACACCTACTTAAAAATCCCTCTGCAACTCTTTTCTTTGTGTACTACCCTGCGGGAAGGCTGCGCCAATGTGGTTTGTTTCCAAAAAATTCTACAACTCAAATCATTTTCCCCTATGTTAACCATCACCGAAAAAATTCCCATCATTACCTTTACCTACGAAGGTCGCATGACAATGGACGACGCCAATCAATATATCTCCAAGTTAGAGGAACTCATTACCCAGAAAGAACCCTTTGCAATTCTTGCGATCGCCCATGAAGACAATAGTAAAAACCGAGAAAAAGGCGTTAATTCAACAATTGGTAAATGGATTAAGTACAACAAACCGCAACTAACCAAATTTTGTTTTGGGTACGCCACCGTAACAACATCAACAGTATTTGCCCTTTATAAACCAATGACAAAACTCATCGGAACCAAAATGATGGGATGTCCTTGCGATGTCTTTGTATCAGTCGAAGAGGCGATCGCGTGGTTAGAACAACAAAAGAGTCATGTTTATGCAACGCTCCAGTGATATACAAGTCATAGATGATACAGGAACATTGCTCACTCTGTTAAAACCTGCCAAGCGGATTGTGAGTTTAACAGCAACAGGTTTAGATACTTTATTTGAATTAGGGTTACAGCCTGTGGGATATCTAGCTAAAGGTATTGCCGATCAACCTGAATTTTATGGCGTTCAGGCACAGCAGATTGCATCAGTCGGTTCGTGGATGTTTCCCCAAATCAATCGCATCAAAGCACTACAACCAGATTTAATTCTCGGATGGGCGTTTCCGCATCGATTTTATAAACCTTGGTTGAACAACATTGCACCTGTGTATTTGATGAACAAAACTGGCTATGAAGTTACGCTGCAACGATTGCGAGATGTAGGGGATTTATGCGATCGCACCTATGCCGCAGAAAAAGCGATCGCCCAGTTTGAACAGTGTCTCAACATCCATCGTAACTCCATTACGACACCTCATAAAACAGTGCTGATGATGGGCGGTTCGAGTCTAAATCGTTGGATGGGTAAATTCCTAGTTGAGACAGATCGAGGCACACTTGGTAGCATTTTGCAACAACTCACAGATTACCCGTGGTATCAGCCACAAAACCATCGTGGAGAACCAGGGTTAATGACGCTCTCGCTGCGGGACATCTTAGCAGTCAACCCCGATATTATCTTTGTGCAAACTTATTCACCTGCCAAGGTTCCTCTTTCGCAACAGCTAACAAATCATGCGTTGTGGCAACAACTGCAAGCAGTACAAAACCACCAAGTCTACGAAGTCGATCAGTTTTGGCACAGTGGTACTGGCACTCGAATGCTGCGCCTGATCCTCGATCAACTGTTACCAAAAATTTATCCAAACTTAAGATAAAGCCATGCTTAATACCTATCGTCGGATGATGGATGTTGCCGGATCGTATAAGTCGCAGTTGCAATCTGCACTGCTGCTGTCTGTTATCGCCTCTATTATTCAAGGAGTCATCTTTGCTCTTTTCTTTCCCTTACTATCAGCATTGATGACGCAACCGATTGATGTTCAAAGAGTTTGGACACTCTTAGCTTTATTCGGATTTTTAGTTATCGTTGAAGGATTGATTCGCTGGCGAGAACTAGACTTTGCTTGGATAACATCTACTGATGTTGCCCATGAAACAAGATTACGACTCGCAGAACAACTGCGACGGATGCCTTTAGAAGAATTGAATCAACGACAGTCGGGCGATCTCAATGTTGTGCTGAGCGGTAATGTGAGTGAGATTGTGTTGTGGATTGGCAGTTTGGCAACACTGATTATTCAGACGTTAGTTGTGCCACTTGTTGTCATTATCGTCACGCTGTTCATCGATTGGCGATTAGCGGTGGCATTGTTAGTTACATTTCCCTTAGCTGTGCCAATTTACCGCCAAATGCGATCGCTTGTCAAAAGTTTGCTACGCGAAATAACAGACGCTGATGCCAACACGGCTTCACGGGTGGTGGAATATACCCAAGGTTTACCTGTACTGCGAGCGACAAAACAGGTTGGAGAGCGATCGCAACTTCTTCAAGCTGCACTCGTTCATCAACGTGATGTGCAATCGAAAGGACAGCGACTAGTCAATTTACCGCTAATCGCTATGGCAACTGTCGTTGAAGTTGGTATTTTTACAGTTATTGGCTTAGGAACACTGTTTGTTCTGCAAGGAAGCCTTTCAACTCCGGCTTTATTTGCGCTGGTGGCGATCGCCATGCGTTTTAGCGAACCACTCGCTCAACTAACAGGGCTTGCTAGTGTCTTCGACTTAATGGAAATTGGATTAGAGAGGATTGAAGCTTTGATGAGTATTCCTCCGCTTCCTGTACAAACACCACCCACTCAACTTAATTCTTTTGACATTACTTTTGAAAATGTTTCGTTTCGCTATGCCGATCAATCCGAATGGACGCTGCAAGATGTATCGTTTCACTCGCCTGAACGCACGTTGACAGCTTTAGTAGGATCGTCCGGTAGCGGTAAAACCACAATTACTCGTCTAATTAGCCGCTTTGCCGATGTGCAACAAGGTAGTATTCGCATCGGTGGGGTAGACGTGCGCCAAGTAGAACCAAGTCAACTTATGCGCTATATTTCTGCGGTGTTTCAAGATGTCTATTTATTTGATGACACGATTCGCAACAACATCCGCATGGCTAAACCTGACGCAACAGATATTGAAGTTGAAGCAGCTGCACGCGCCGCAAATTGTCATGAGTTTATTAGCCGTTTACCCAAAGGATACGATACTTCAGTGGGTGAGATTGGTGGTACGCTATCGGGTGGAGAACGTCAACGTATTTCCATCGCGCGTGCGATTCTTAAAGATGCGCCAATTGTCATATTAGATGAACCCACATCAGCTTTAGATACCGAAAGTGAAGTTGCTGTACAACAAGCCATCGATCAACTTGTTGCTAATAAAACCGTGATAGTCATTGCTCACCGTCTGTCTACTGTTATTGGTGCAGATTCGATTTTAGTCCTAGAAGACGGGTGTATTGTGGAGAGAGGAACTCATCCAGAATTATCACAACAAGGGCGCTACGCTACATTATGGAATGCACAACAGTACGCTCAGGGATGGCGAATTGCAGCGTGAATCCGCTTGCGAATAAATTCGCTACTGCGTAAACAAAGTCCACCTCCGTGGACTACGGGTAAGGCATGCTTTACCCTCTTAAATATATTGTTTACAGTGTGCGGAGGCACACTTCGTTTGAGTAGCCCCGACTTCAGTCGCAGGGCATTTGTGATTCGTGCAGGAGGTCTATTCTCTCTATCGTGCTGCGCGAACTAACAATAGCCCACCTGCAGTAAAGCCAAAGAGATTAGGTAGCCAGGCTGACATCACAGGAGTTAAAATCCCTGCTACTCCTAAAGCACTAGAGATAAAACTAAATAAGTAGTACGTAAAAATAATCACTACACTGACACCAAAGCTGGTTGCTTTTCCGGCGCGACGTTGCGGTTTAGTTCCTAAAGCAGTACCGACTAAGCCAAATACAACACAAACAAATGGAAACGCAATTTTTTCTTGAATGCGGACTCTCAGTTTGCGAATTTTTTGTTCGTCACCGCTAAAACGAATAATTTCTAAGCGATCGCGTGCTTCTGCAATATTCATTTCATTGTAATCTCGCCCTTTGCTGGAGATATCTAACGGCGCACGAGGTAACTGTAGTTGCTGATGTTTAAATCTGACAATGTTGCGATAAGAACTATCTGACGAAACAAGATAAATCGTACCATCATAGAAATCCCAAAGGTTTTGTTGCGGATTCCACGCCGCATTCTCTGCCATGACAATTTGATTTAAACCATCTTTAGAGCGATCAATAATAGTCAAGCCTGTCATTGTTTGACCGTCAAAGCGATCTGCATAAAATAACCGTGACAAGATCCTCATCCTCTCGCCATCAGCTTGTTCCACGTCTTCGTATTCAGGATAAATTATATTTTCTTCTTGAAATGTGGGGGTATCTCGCTTAAGTGCTTGATTTAAAGTTAGTGTCGCTTGATAGTTTGATGCAGGAACAATTTGCTCGTTAAATAAAAACGTAATTCCAGTAACAACTAAACTGAGAATGATTGCAGGTAAAGCGATACGATAAACACTAATTCCACAACCTCGTAAGGCAATAAGTTCGCTATCACTAGAAAAGCGACCGTATGTCATCAACACAGCCAATAGCGTAGACATTGGAAACGCCAACACTACAAACGAAGGAAACTGCAAGAGAAACACCTGCAACGCAATTTCCAATGGTAGTCCCGACTCTACGACTCGCCGTACTAAATCAAATAATGTCCCGATCGCAACTCCCACCGAAGAAAAAGCACCAACGCCAAATAAAAATGGTGGTAGCAGTTCCATCGCAATGTAGCGATCCATCACTGAAAACAGAGTCAGTGATGGGATTTTTGCAAATTTGTGACTAGCGATTGTCATTACATTGGGTAATAGGTAATAGGTGATGGGTAATTGGCATGATTTGCTGTATAATGTTTATCCTAGTTACTAAATCTGAAATTTATCGCCTAAATAGTATTGCCGTACTAAAGGATCGTTGTAGAGTTCTTCGGCGTTACCTGCTGCGAGGATTTGCCCTTCACGCATGATATAGGCGCGATCTGTAATTGCCAGTGTTTCGCGGACATTGTGGTCAGTGATCAGGATACCCATATGGCGATCGCGTAATTTTTTTACCATAGCTTGAATTTCGGCAACAGCGATCGGGTCAACACCTGCAAAAGGTTCATCTAAGAATAAAAAACTTGGTCCATTACGCCCAGATGCTAATGCCCTTGCTAATTCGGTACGTCGCCGTTCGCCACCAGAAACTTGGATTCCTTTTGTGTTAGCAACTTTTTCTAAGCGAAATTCTTGTAATAATTCATTTAACCGCCATTGCCATTCCCGCCGAGGAACATTTGTTTGTTGTAGAACTAATAAGAGATTATCTTTAACACTGAGGTTACGGAAAATACTTGGTTCTTGGGCTAAATAGCCAATTCCTAACCGCGCGCGTTGATGCATTGGTAGTGAAGTGATGTTCTTGTCGTCTAGCCACACAGTTCCTTCATTTGGCTTTTCTAGACCTGTCGCAATGTAAAATGTTGTTGTTTTTCCGGCACCATTAGGACCAAGTAACCCGACAACTTCGCCTTGCGCCACAGAAATATTGACGCGATTAACAATAACGCGTTTACCGTAAGATTTGTGGATATTTTCTAAGACAATCTTGTTCACTACCACTCCACTAACATACCCACAAGCATAACCAACTGATTTAGTTTACGATCCTGGGTTGGGTGCTAACGGTGGGACTGCGGGTGCAGGTGGGGTTCCTGGTAGTTGATTAGGATTAGGATCGGAAACAATATAGATAGATTGCACTTGCTGGTTTGCTTTAGGTGTCGCGATAAATCGCCCTTCGTCGATCAGATACGTGACATTTTCACCTCGAATGCTGTTTCCTTGTTGTAAAATATACACATCACCACTTAAAATAATTCTTCGTTCTTCGCTAAAATATTGTGCTTGCGCCGCAGTTGCTTGAATTTGCCGCGCTGGGTAATTCATTTGAACATTACCGCGTGCTGTAAAAATTCCTGTTTGCGAGTTAGCTTCTTGAACATCAGAATTGATGATCAATGAATTTTGGTCAGCAGTTTGACCTCTAGCACTTGGTAAAGGACTGTTTAAGGCGATCGCACTTAGTAACGTAAATGGTAGCAGTGCGATCGCTAAACGATGACGGATCAGAGAAGGCAAATGGGGCATCATAAGTTAGCATGAAAAAGAGCAACAACCCTGGCAGCGCAGACTTTATTTCATCTGACGATTACCGTTACGCTTAAGTTTCGACTTCTCAAGCATAACCAATTCAAATTTTACTCACTTATTCTGATTGCGCTATTGTAATTATTGGTAGCAAGTCTGAATTTTCGTTAACTTCTTTTTGAACTATCCACTCATGAACTTTTTCTGGTCCTGCTTGCTGCAATTGTGTCAATAACTGACAACTGGAATCAATGAGTTCTTCGACATCAATACCGCCAAAAGTCGGTGAGTACCGTTGCAGTTTATTTGTGCCTTCTCCCAGTAGAATAACTGCTCCCCGCCAGTTACTATTACCCAAGTGATAAAGCGCGACAGCAAGTTGTAAGATCCCTTGATAAAATGTTTTCTCTGGATCTGATGCTTCCATCCACAAAGCCTCTAATGTATCGTGACAGGCGTAGAACTGTCGTGTATTAAATTGCTCTACGCTTTGCCAAAACTCATCTGGTATTGATTCATTCATCCCATGCTAGAGCGTACTTCTTGAATCGTCTCTATAGGAATATCTTGCTGTTCGCCAGCAAACTCATTATCTGGCGTCAAAAACAACATACAGTGACACTCTTTACGTTCGCGCATAGGAACACAAGGACAATTCCAAAAAGCTGCACCTGCTTCTGCCTTTTTATCTTCGTAGTGACGGCAAGGACATAAAGGCGCACCTAAATCATCTTTATGTTTGGCAAGTCCTTCAATCACCACAGCTGTCACTGAAGGTTCAGCACAAAAGTAAGTTCCTGTGCGCTTAGCGTAAGTTTGAGCAAACTGCCACATCGCTTCCAAACTTTTATCCGTAGATAAGTTGCTGCTATCTGTGGGTTTCATAATCTTAAAAGTTCGTAATCAAGACGTTTCCTGCATTTTAACGTAGGTAGACACATCACATTCTGAGTTCTACAGCAAACCTAAATTAATTGTGACTTGTAGAAAATAGTAATTGGGAACGCGGTAATCGGTAATAGGGTAAGAATAGCTTGGATTGACATGACTTAAAGGCGATCGCCATAGAATCCTCAGTTATTAACTTTAATACTCTTCCTACGTCCTTTCTTTGTGACCTACGTGCCTTTGTGGTAGCATAAGGCAAGCTGCTACGCGTCTACGTTTCAAACACCACGCCCTACTCGCACAACCTGCTGTAATTGAGATGGCAATGGCTGATCTTTATCAATGACAATACCAAAAGAATTATGATTAACTGTTGAATCATCCCCCCATAGTATCCAATAACTATCGGGAGAAATTGTCTTCAAAATTGATGGATTTTGACTCAACCAAACAAGACAACTTTGAGGTACATTTGCTACTTGCACTTCATTAAAATGCGTTGCAGCTAAAGCGTGTAAGACTGCTCTATTTCCCTGAACTAAACCTGTTGCGGCTGTCCAAAGTTGTACGCTTAATTGTTGCTTTTGCGCATAAAAATATAATGATGCAGCAGTAATCACGGCTTGTTCAAAACTATTTTCTTCCCAAGTTGCAGCGCTATCTAAGCAAATGACTAGTTCGCGTCCTTCGGTCATTAATTCTAATTCCCTGACACGAAACTCTCCGTAACGGGCACTACTGCGCCAGTGGATTAAGCGTAAAGGATCTCCTTGACGATAAGGACGAAGCGATCGCGTTAATCCTTCAGTTGCTAATTCGACACGCTGTTGGTTATTTGACTTAGCATGATTTTCCTGTCCTATACTGTCAATAATCGGACACGTTGTTAGTGGCAAAACAGTAGGGTAAACAATGGCTGTAGCAGGGGTTTCTTGCTGACGACGACACCAAAATAACCCTACAGGTGCAGCAGTTCTTAATTGTACATTATGCCAACGGTAGACACCCCGTTGTTGTGTCGGCTGATGATAAACCCATTGATAACTTGATTGTGGTGGAATTATTTCGATGGGTGCTTGTACTGGTTGACCTAAAACAAAAGGTAATAAATCTTGAATTTGCAGGAGATTTTTAGGACGTGTTGTGTGGTTAGCAATTTCAATTTCTACAGTTAATGCTTCACCTGCACTCACTGGTTGAATGGTTGCACGACGAATTTGGATACCGCGAAGCGATCGCACAGGGACAACTGCAGCAATTCCTAATAAGGCAAAACCCAAGCCGCTTAAAACATATAGCCATCCTGCCATTGTATTAACAGCAGCACCAAAAAAACAGCTAGTGACTCCGATGAGTACCCAACCACTGTAAGCTGGTGTGACCCAACGAGACTCTAGCCAGTCAGCCATTTGTTTGTTTAAGGTCATTAGTAAAAAATAAGTGCAGGCAGGATGCCCACACTACTGATTTTATTCTCTAAGAATACCCTTCGCTAATTACTTTGCTATCAACGCTTTGCCAACTTTTTCGCCATTTTCCGCAGACGAATTGATTGTGGTGTGACTTCTACTAGTTCGTCAGAGCTAATATACTCTAAAGCACGTTCTAAACTCATTTCCATCGGTGCTTGCAACTGGACTAATTCTTCACCGCCAGAAGCACGATGATTCGTCAGTTGTTTTGTTTTGCAAACATTAAGTTCTAAATCTTGCTGGCGGTTGTGTTCGCCAACAATCATGCCTTTATAAACTTTAATCCCTGGAGTAATAAAGAAAACACCGCGATCTTCAGCGTTTCTCATTGCATAGAAAGTTGCGGTTCCTTCCTCAAAGGCAATTAATACCCCATTACGACGCGCTTCAATTTCGCCACTAAGTGGACGGTAATCGAGGAAGCTATGGTTCATAATGCCATCACCACGAGTCAGGCGCATGAATTCACCGCGAAAACCGACTAAACCGCGTGCTGGAATCACAAATTCTAATTGCGTGCGACCATTACCACCAACTTGCATATCTTGCATTTCGCCGCGACGTTGCCCTAAGCGTTCAATACAGCCACCGACACCTTCTTCAGGAATATCTAGCACTAAATATTCGTAAGGTTCGCAAGGTTGACCGTTAACTTCGCGGTAAATAACTTGTGGCTGGGAAACTTGAAACTCGTAACCTTCACGTCGCATTGTTTCAATGAGAATTCCCAAGTGTAATTCACCTCGACCAGACACTAAGAATTTATCGGGTGAATCTGTTTCTTCAATCCGCAGGGCGACGTTTGTTTCCAATTCGCGGAATAGGCGATCGCGTAATTGTCGCGAGGTGACAAAACTTCCTTCTTGTCCAGCAAACGGCGAATCATTCACTGAGAAAGTCATTTGCAGTGTTGGTTCATCGACTTTAATCAGTGGTAGCGCCTGCGGTTCGTTCGGACAGGTTATTGTTTCCCCAATGTTTGCATCTGCAAATCCGGCAACCGCAACAATATTGCCTGCAGACGCTTCTTGCATTTCAATGCGCTTGAGTCCCTCAAAACCCATCAACTTGGTAACTTTGGCTTTAACAATGTTGCCTGTTTCGGTAATTAAAGCCGCTTGTTGACCCATGCGGATTGTACCGTTGTGGATTCTACCAATGACAATTCGCCCTAGGTATTCAGAATAATCTAAGGTTGTGACTTGCAATTGTAAGGGTTTGTCAGGATCGCCTACTGGGGGTGGGACATGGTGGAGAACCGCTTCAAATAGGGGTTGCATATCTACCCCTTCAGCATCAAGATCTTCTTTGGCGTAGCCTTCTAAACCAGATGCGAATAAATAAGGAAAGTCGCACTGATCGTCGTCTGCACCCAATTCAATAAACAGATCCAAGACTTTATCAACTGCGCCATGCGGATCAGCTTGGGGACGGTCAATTTTGTTGACGACAACAATTGGACGTAAGCCTTTTTCTAGTGCTTTTTTCAAAACAAAGCGTGTTTGAGGCATTGGTCCTTCGTTTGCATCCACAATCAGGATACAGCCATCAACCATTCCCAGAACGCGCTCAACTTCACCGCCAAAATCTGCGTGTCCAGGAGTATCAACAATATTAATCAGCGTATCTTTGTAGCTAACCGCTGTATTTTTTGCCAAGATTGTAATGCCCCGCTCTCTTTCTAAAGCGTTAGAGTCCATGACGCAGTCTGGAACGTCTTCCCCTTCGCGAAAAATACCAGATTGTCGAAGCAAAGCGTCAACCAGGGTAGTTTTGCCGTGGTCAACGTGGGCAATAATGGCAACGTTACGAATAGGGAGCGTCATAGGAGCGTTCCAATGATGGTAGAGAGGGATTGATTGCAGCTTAGTAACAGATTGTGGCGGCGATCGCCAATTCTGTAAAGAAGCCTTAATAATTGTAGCTCATTAGTTACACACCTGGCTTGAGCAATTAAATCGGAAAGCTTGTGAGTTGTGTGTTTAAATTATTGAAGTTCAATCAACCTAAGGGCATTGAACCACCACAAATCATCTCTGGTTCTATAGATAATTTTGATCCGGTCTTTTTTGCCACAATGTTAGGCATTTTTTCTATAAGCTTTTCAATAACTCAATAAATTCTTCAACTGTTAAACCAGCATCACTGAGAATACTTTTAAAAGTCTTTAATTTAAGAATTGTATTGCCGTGATAAGGCGCAGTCACTCTTCTGCCTTCAGCATTTTCGGTAAATTTTGTGACTTCCACTTTGTTGAGATAGGGCGAATCCTATTTTTTCTAAAACTTTGATAGCTTCTGTAGCTGAAACTCTAGGAAGGCGAGAACTCAAACCTGCACCTCTACGGTGGTCAGACTCATGTGGGATTTGGGAACCTCTTCACCATTTGCTACTCTGTCTTCGATGTGTAGAAGGATGGTATCTTGAATATTTTGCAGAGCTTCCTCATAGGAATCCCCTTGAGTATAGCAGCCCTGTAGTGTTGGACATGATGCAAAATAGCCTTCCTCGTCCTTTTCAATTACGACAGGAAACAGAAAACGGTTCATACAACAACATAGTTGGGGTTTATGTGTGTCTATATTGTACTAGTTATGCAATCCTACTGGTTTGACTGACTGCTAGGGCATAGTTCTTGTACCTCATCTTCTGGATCTCGATGAAATTCACCAGGAAGTTGAGTAGATTCTATGCAAATTTTTGAGTTAAATCTAAAAGGCATATGCCAGGATACGCTAGAGCTTGGTCTAACCACTCATCAACTGGAATAGATAGCATCAATCTATTCCGTTCAACCAACTTCGCGACCTCCCAGCATGAAATTACACTAATACCCAAGCCTTGTGATTCCTGCTCTTGAATATAGTTGTGATACTCATGTGCAAGTTGAGTGTCACCATTTACCCACCAAATTCAAATATGGGTATCCAGCACAATCATTGTGCTACTTTCCATTCATTTTTCTACAGGCTCCGGTTGAGCTGCTGTCAAGAACTCTACAACTAACTGATTAAATTTGTGTGGGTGTTCAAACTGTGCCCAATGCCCACATTGATCGAAAACGTGCAAATAAGCATTAGAAATCTGTTTCGCTGCGAGATGAGCATGGGCAACTGGCACAATTGCGTCTTGTTTGCCCCAAATAATTAGAGTTGGCGCGGATATATTCGCAAGCTGGCTGACAATCGGGCGAAAAACACTTTGCTGAACACCTAGCAGATTGACATTGCTTCTCAAAAACGAAACAAATGCTTGTTTACGACCAGGTAATTTGAAAGCCTCAGAGCGCATTTCAACCCACTTACTGGGCACTAATTTAATGTCATAGACATTTTGTCGCAGGATTAACCTGACATTCTTGGGGCTGGGCTGAGATAAATGAATAATCAGGGGAAATGCAGCGAGTAAGCGACTGGCAATGCTGATTTCTCGCCCTAACCCAAAGCAGGAAACTAAGACTAATTTCTCCACCTGTTCAGGTGACTCTAATGCGAGTTTAAGTGCGAGACTTGCGCCTACTGAATGTCCAATAAAAACTGCGCGTTGAAGCTTGAGCGTGTTAATAAAGTTCCTCAGAAATTGCACTTGATATTCTAAAGAGTAGGTCGCGATTGGTTTATCGGATAAGCCAGAGCCAACCATATCAAAGGCATAAACTTGGTGCTCTTGAGCAAGTGCCCGAACGTTCTGACTCCAGGCTTCGATTGAGCTTCCGGCTCCGTGTAGCAAAACAATGGGACTTCCACAATCGCCTGCATACCAGTAACGAGTCTTGATCTGTTCAACCTTGAGATAGCGATCTTGCAGAAATTCAAGTTGAGTCATAGCAATTATGAACGAGTCATCACAGCAATTCCAGCAACAATTAAACCTAAGGCAACTAGCTGATTAAACGATAATCTTTCACCGAATAACACACTCGCGATCAAAGCGACCGAGATAAAACTAACACCCGCCATCACAGGTTGACTCGCAGAAACAGGCAATTGCCCCAAAGCTTTAGTAAAAAGCAGCAGCCCAAGAGTATAAATTAGCAATGCACTCAGAAACCAAGGAGAAAATAACACTGCGATAAATCCTGTCTTAGCAGCCGTAAGACGAGACTGTTTAAGGAAAATCGTACCAGTTGCATTTGCGATCGCGGCGGTAATAACCAGCAGCCAAGCATACCAGGAAGATTGCATCATTTGCGTATTTCTAATCAAAGAACTGTCGATGAGTCAGTCCAGCTAGGATAATACGGATTGTGTGGTTAAATCGTGCTGCGGCACTTGCCGAGTCTGTGAAATGTCCGGTTAGTTCTAATCCAACATGACCGTGAACAACTGCCCAAAGCATTTTCGCCACTTCTTGAGCGTTGTTCTCCACAAAAGTTTCTGCATCGATACATGCTTGTACCGTACTGACGAGCAGTGCAAAGCTTGACCAACTTTGTTGAATACAGCTTTTAGTTGGCGTAAACTCTGGACTAGTTTGGCAGAACATCACAGCGTAATAGGTTGAATTTGCCAAAGCAAAAGCTCGGTAGGCTTCTCCTAAAGCGATAAGATACTCCAGCCAGTTGTCAGATTGCGGAACAGCTTCTAATGTCTGACGCAGCATTGCAAAGCCTTTCAAATACAACTCCTCGACCAATCCTTGCTTACTGCCAAACATAGTGTAAAGAACAGTCGTTGAGCATCCGACTATTTGAGCAATCCGCCGCATAGACAGGGCTTGTAATCCCTCACGTAGTAGTAAATTACTAGCATCGTCCAAAATACCTTGACGTAGTGCTTGCTGATGCAAATCCTGCGCTTCTCGGTAGTTCGTAACGCCATTATTATTTATAACACTGTTTTTTTCATAACATCGTTATAACAGTATTGCAGGAAAACTGTCAAGAATTTATGAATTCTCGACATCAATAGAAAATCATCGAGTTGAAGAGAGCAATCGTTGTCAAGAATAATGCTTAATCTGAAGCTGATTACTGGCAGGTAGCCTTGAAATATCGCCAACAGCAGTCACCCAAAGCAGCCCAACTCTTATTTGGATCGCCTCAATAGAGGCTGTGTATCAAGCTAACATCTTAATGTGCGCATACTGCCTCATGCGGTTTCTCATGCTGTGGCTAGACGGGGAAAATGACTGAGAACTATATAGAACTTAGAAGGAAAAGGTACTTTAAGCTCAGTTCGCAAATTGCTCGATAGGATAATGCACAATTACGTTCTTTATTTGATGATAGTGAGTCAAATACGTCAAATTCGGGTTGAGGGCTAAACCACGCCATAGTGCTTGGACAATCCAAGGTTTTTGTGAAACGCCTTCCGGTTACGAGCATCGAATATGATAACCTGTTCTCCACTAGAAACCTTTATGACCTGCCGACTTACTGTAATTATGGCTTCGGTTCCACTGGATTTGGGGTTTTCCGCGAACTCGTGGCTCATATCAAGACAACCCAATGGGTATTAGAAGGTGCGATCGCCACTTTTCCACTGATGTACCATTATCGGATTATTCCCTTCTCTGGGCAGCGGGCGGATGTGGATAGGTCGCGTCTAAACAGTTATGTGGAATATTGGGGCAATAGTGAGAATGCTGGAAAGTATGTGTTAGATAGAGCGATCGCCAAATATGAGTTGGTTCTTTTCCTAGAGTACATACCGCATGTTCTTGGAACATGGCTGCGGGAAAACCTCGACAAACTTCAGCAACCCCTAGATGACTTACGCACGACGATTGACTTTTTGAGAACGAAGGGAATCATCCACTTCGACGCGCATTTTTACAATGTCCTCACTGATGGTGAACAGATTTATTTGACTGATTTTGGTTTAGTACCTGATGGGGTGACAAAAAGGCTAGAAAGCAAGCTGAATCAAGTCTATAGCGCGTAATCCCTGTTGATAATAGAGCCGCTTATTGCGATTAGAACGCATCCATTGACCTACCCAATCAACGCATAGTTGGAGATTATTCAGCCAAGCTTGACCATACAAACCTACCCAAAAGTTGCTATGACGGCGTTGACTTCGACCACTTTCCTTTGGACGGCAGATGTAACGTTCAACCTTTGATGTTCTGATGTTTACACCTTGAATAATTGCACTTGTATAGGCAATAGCAATGAGTAAAACAATTGCAGATAAACGAGTTTCAATTGCATGGCAGCTTTCAAGATTGTAGCCACCGCTTTTACAGTCGCGGAACATACATTCAATTCCACTACGTTGTTGATAAGCAGTTATGGCAGATGAAAGGTTTGTTAAGTTAGTTAATAAAAACCAGCCTTCAGTCGTTTGCTTTTGGCGGTAGTTTCGTTTCCACTTACACGCTACATTAAACTGGCTAAAACCAGCTGGCTTGGTAACATTGACTCCAGCAAAGAACATTGACATACCAGGTTTCAATCCCAGTAACTTCAACTGTTGTGTAAACTCGTTTTGGCGACGGATAGATTCATTGCACCTTAAGCGCAGACATATCGCTAGTCCTTGGTTTTCCAGCCATTGCCCTAATTCAACTGAGCAAAACTCTCTATCACCTAAAACAGTAACTTGATAGTCTTTAAGTAGCGGTAAGACGTTGGTAAATATGGCTTGTTGCTGAGTGAAGCTACTGTTACCCTTGCGCTGAAGAAATTGCCAATGTAGCGGGATAGCTCGCTGCTGCCAAATAATGCTTACCATCAGCAAATTTAATTCACGCCATTGTGTTCGCTCAACTACAACAGTTAACTCTTTACTGCTTGAAAAGTAGCTCGTTAGTAAGTAGTTGATGAGCGCAAACCACACTGATGAAGTTGTCAATTTTGGAGATAGTAAAAACCTTTGCAACTGGCGACGACGGCTCTCGAATAAAATCGGTAATGGTAGATTAGCTGCAAGTCTTTCCAGCCGTACTTGTTTTTGCCCTTGCAGTAGTTCAACCAGGAGATTGAGTAATATGTATTGATTTGCATTCAGTAGGGAGCGCAGATGAGTCTGATAGAATTTAGGCAGCATTTTTAGTGATGGGCGGGCATTGTCAATAGCCAGCCTATCTTTTTTTAGCTGTAATTACTCAACCTCTTCCTATTTATCCCCCTGTCACCCCGTCAGGTTTAGTACTGGACAAAAGTTTTGCGTTGACGAAAAATGAAGAGTTTTTCTTTGAGCAGAACACATTCTACGACTACGGAGAAGTTTTACGAAACCTTGGACATCTAATTCAACCGTTGTATGATGCCTGTTCAGATAATCATAAACGCCAGATATTGGAAAAATATGGCATCAACAAAGGCTTACAGCTTTATGAACAGCGATCGCGATTACTCGACAATATCGAACAGATCCATGCTGACGGGGATTTGGAGTTAGATGAATTCTATGTTGCTAGCATTGTCAAATACCGCAGTATCATTGCGCTGATGCAATTCTTTGCTGATATGTGGGAAAATCACAAGAAAGACACGAAACTTCCTCACGCAAAACTACAGATGCTGCTCAAAGAAACAGAGTTTATTCCTAGCGCTGGATACCACGGTAAATAGTTGCATATCATTTGCTCTTTCAAGCTTAAAATTCTTGTAAAACATACTTAGCACTAAGATAAGCATTACGTAGAGTTTGCAGCGCTTCCGAGGAGAATACTTGCTTGATCTTGCTAATGAGTTTTCCCAAGGCGACGAGATCGTCGAAAGCAACAACTTGCATGAACTTTTGCACGTAAAAATCTACCCAAAACTGAGGCGCGTGTTTCTGTTTTTGAACCGCGCAGCGCTTGCGCCAACGGCATATATCTGCTTGGGTGGGAGGTTCTACGCCTAATACTGGTGGTAAATCTGCATAGCTAACAAACCGACTAATTCCCTTTCCTACAACATGAATCACATGTCGCCAGCAATCGATGCGATAAATCTCTTCGGGTTCGCGGTTGAGGAGTAATGCAATTGCTTCTTTGGTGACAAATCGTGCGAGTGGATGAAAAGTCTTGGCTTCAGTTGATTTTGCTTGTTGTCTTGTTATCATAAAAGTGCTTTCCTAATTTTGGTAAGTACTCTCCCAATTTTGGTCATTCCGATTTTGGTAAGTTCTTTCCTTGTTTTGGTAAGTACCTCTCACAGTGTGGGAGATTTATGTATTGTTGGATCGCCCTTAAGTTTCCTAGGCTCTGGGGCGATCGCTTTTTAAGCGATACTCTATTTTAGTCGAAGTTTCGACCAATTGCAAG
The DNA here is from genome assembly GCF_002749975.1 of Gloeocapsopsis sp. IPPAS B-1203. Taxonomy (NCBI): domain Bacteria; kingdom Bacillati; phylum Cyanobacteriota; class Cyanophyceae; order Chroococcidiopsidales; family Chroococcidiopsidaceae; genus Gloeocapsopsis; species Gloeocapsopsis sp. IPPAS B-1203. Next base: position 32,825 of record NZ_PEIG01000021.1, read on the forward strand.
TATGGGTTTGGTTAGGTTACGAATTAAAGAGTTTGCAGCAAAACAAAACTGGACACTGAAAGAAGTTTCTGATCGTTCAGGTGTTCCATACAGCACGATTAAGACTTATGCAGTGTCTTCAGGGATGGCAATGGCTGATGTTACTGCTTTGTGCAAATTAGCGAAAACTTTTAATGTTCTGATTGAGGATTTAGTAGAAATAATCAAAGAGTAAATATAATTACGCGAACAGTAGCTTCTTTAGTAATCAACTGCGCAGTTTTATATATTACTATTAAATAGCGAAAACTCACTACTTGTCAAGCATGGGGCTAGTAAGGTTAAGAATTCAGGAATTTGCTGACAAACAAGGTTGGAACATCAAAGAGGTTTCAGATCGTTCTGGAGTGCCTTATGGTACAGTCAAAACTTATATGCGCTTGCCAGAAAGAGCAACTGTTGATCTGACGGCACTTTGCAAGCTGGCAAGGACGTTTGATGTAATGATGGAAGATTTATTTGAGGTAGTGGAAGATTAAAAGCTTGCCTCTTTAGTAACAAATTAAGCTACTGAGTTCGCTGAGTGTCTTGCTATTATAAAAAGCACCTGTCAGTTTTTAAAATAGATTTTGAAATTGCGATCGCTTAAAGAGTGAAACTGTTTCGACCAATTGCAAGCATCGGTTTGGTTACGAATTAGAGAGTACTATAAACTAAAGTCCACCTCTATGAAGTTCTAAATTATGAATGAGATTAACTCAAAACGTGCTAAGGCACCGCTACGCTAACAAAACTCTTGAAACTTTGCTTGGGTAGTCCCGACTTTAGTCAGAGGGCATCTGTGATTCATGCTTGGTAAAAACACTACAAATAATTAAATATCTCCTGTTCAAAAAATATTGAAGTACGCTAAATAAAAGTAAATTTTTGTACTAAAATTCTCTGAGAACTTGAGTAATTTGCTATTAATTCCAGATAATTGCCTGCTGAGGTTGAATAAAGCTGGTGTACTAGCCTGAGATCAATTACAATTGCTGCTCAAAGGTTTGTTAAGTTGTCGAGGAGATTTGAGTATGAAACACAAGCTATGGTTTAATTTGGTGGCAATTCCAACTGTAGTTGGCTCAATGTTGACTATGTTACTTACACCTGGTGTATCTGCCACGAAAACTCAAGCCTCCTGCGATGTACCAACTGACTTTCAGATATCTGCTATCAACCCCCACCACAACCGTGGTATTTTAATTGCATCCACTGATGTGACCTTTGAAGAGCACCCTTTTTTAGATTTTAGTGCAGCAGAAAGTGATGCTGCCGTTAATTTATTTGGCTGTGACTGTCCTGCTTGTTTAAATGTATTGCGTCAGTTACGCAATTCACCTGAAGTGAAAAGAGGTCAAGGTCATTGCTGGGATAATATGGAACTAAGAGTATCTCGGCAGACAGTACGGGAAGTGTTGACTAACTTAGAAAAAGAAGAAGCTTTAGAATTTAAACAAGAAGAGGCGATGGAGTTTGGCAGGATGAGAAGTTTCAACTAAAAAAATAGGTTTCATTGTTGGGGTAGCAGGAAGTAGATCCTGCGTCCATTCGTCTCTTACAAGGAGAGAGACCTAAAAAGCCTATTATCTCGTATCACATTATGGATTTTTTGCCCCAACCCTACCAGGGTTGGGGTTAGGTTCCGTTAAAACTTATATGCGCTTGCCAGAAAGAGCAACTGTCGATCTTACCGCGCTAAACGTTGTTATTTCTATGGCATGAGAGTATATCTTTTGAGTACGGCTAAGGGCATTAGGTACACTGAATTCAGATTAAAAATCCCCGTATTTATTTTTATGCAATCTCCTAGCCTGCAATTTTCTGATCTGCGCGTCTTGATTGTAGAAGATGACCCAGTGATGCGGTTAGGTTTAGAGCATCTTTTGGCAGAATATCCTCAATTGCAAATTATCGGTCAAGTGGAGGATGGTTACTCTGGCATTGATGCAGCACTTGAACTTAATCCAGACTTAGTGATTATGGATATTGGTTTACCAGAGCTAGATGGTATTGCTGCTACTCAGAAAATTAAAGCCAGCTTGCCAATGGTACGGGTAATGATGCTCACTTCGCATAAATCGGAACAGGAAATTATTGCAGCTTTATCAAGTGGAGCAGATGGATACTGTGTGAAAGGCTTAGGATTAGAAAAATTGGTAACGGCGATCTCTTGCGTTCAAGATGGAGCGACCTATCTCGATTCTCAAATTGCCCAGTGCGTCGTTAAACATCTACAACTTGCCGTTCGCTCTAAACCAGCAAATCCGCTGAGTGAAAGAGAGTTAGAGGTACTAAAGCTGATTGTTGAAGGACGCAGTAATCCAGAGATTGCATCCATTTTATACGTTAGCCTAAGCACTGTCAAAGCCCATATTCGGAGCATTATGAACAAATTAGCAGTTGACGATAGGGTGCAAGCAGCCGTGGTAGCATTGCGGTCAGGTTGGGTATAGAGGCAAGGTGAACCAAAACGTTGACCCGCCGCCCAGGTAACTAACGACGCCAATCTCGCCACCATGCGCTTGAATAATTTGCTTGCAAAGATACAATCCCAATCCTAAACCTGGCATATACCGCGCTCGTAATCCACGAAAATAGAGATCAAATAATCGGTGACATTGTTCTGGAGCAATGCCAACTCCATTATCTTGCACCACACAGAGCAGCACCGGAGCTTTAGGACGAATCAGCGTTTCTACTCCTACACGCCTGTGCCCAGACTCAACCACATTTGCGTCCAACGTTAGCTGAATTTCATAAGGGTTGTGTTTAAGTGCATTTCCGATGAGGTTACTAAACACTCGCCAGAGTTGATTGGCGTCAGCGTTCACCAATGGCAGATCTTCCCTGATGCGATGGGTAAGTTTAATCCGTTTTTTGGTCAACCCATAATTTAGATCAATTAATACTGAATCAACCAGTGGTTTCAGTTGAATTGGTTCACAATTGAGAGTGATACCTTTGATTGCAGTGGTGTGAGCTTCGAGGAGAGAATTAATCAAGGCAAGCTGGCGATCGCTTCCTTGTAGTAACCGTTTAATCGCTGATCGTTTCACACTAATCTCATCATCTAATTCACTTGTGGCTTTACCCAACAAGCTTTTCAATACAACCGAGCTGCCAATAACTGGAGTTTGCAAATCATGCGACACAGAATGCAGAAATATCTGTAGTTGGCGATTGGCTTCAAACTCTGAGCATTTCAAGCGTTCGTATAAGTACACCGATAGAATACTGACCGAGCAAGCGCAAGCAAGTTGGATAATAATTTCCCTGGAGTAAAGATTGTAGATTTTCGCATACTCAATAGTAGCTAGACCAGTTATGGGATAGAAAATTGCATAATAGGCGATAGATACGGCTTGATAGATGAGATGTAACACCCAATGCACTGGAACCAGAATCGCAATAATCAAAAATAAGAGTGATTTTGGTGTTTCAGGAAGACCAAAAAAGGTGAAAATAATATTTATCAGATTGCTCAAGGAACAAGTAAAAAGCAAAAATAGTGCTTCAGGATACCGTCGTCCCCAGGTCGTTTTTTGCCCAATCAAACAAGCTAATAAAAATAGATTAGCAGCTACATGATAGATGATGGATGCGCTTCTCCATTGATCTGCAATTGAGGCATTTCCGTAGTCACTGAGAGCAACTGCTTTTAATCTCTCAAACTCAAACAGAACAGAGTAAAGACCTTCAGCCGATATAATCAAGTGCCAAAATAGTGCCAGCCAAAGTCCTAGATGCAATCGCTTTTGTAAAAATTGATGCCGCCAGTTCAAGTAGTCTGTTGATTTTGGGGGTAACTTAAAGCAAGCTAGCCAATATTGAGTATATCGAATTAGCCAGTTCCAAGTCACCTGAATAAATTGCGACCATTGACCTAACCCGAGCGATCGCCACATAAATTTTAGAAATACTAATCTTCACGATGTTATCTCACAATTTCCCAAGTTGAAATTGACCGATCGGTTAGATCGCCATATCTCTCAATTAAGGGAGAACGGTGAGGAGAAAAGATAATATCAATTGTCTCCTTAGTTCTTGACCCTTTGCCTTTAACCCAAAAGAATGAAACCCAGCTGCGCTTCAACGTCTGCGATCAAAATCTTATAACCGGTTAGATGAATTCATATTATCCGATTGGTCTGACTAAATTGATCGGTAGATCAATTGAGAAACAGTTAATCCATTCATATGATAAAAACCAGCTTGGTTGTAATCACTTCAATAGGTAATACCTACAGGTTGAAATCAAGAAACATAATTCGATTGTACTCAACTTAGAAACCTGACTTGCGTCATGAATTTAATGATTCAAGTAATAACAGAGATTGCTCATGTTGAAGTGATTCGTTCAGCTACACTGCCCCTCAAAGTTTATTTAACAAGAGGTAATAATGCTACGAGCTTGGCTCCTGACAATTGATATTCTAATTGGAATACGACTTGTGAAATTGCCTCAGCAAGAGCAATCTGAATTGAATCGCCATCTCAATCAAAACAAAGAATAACAACACTGCAACTGTAATGAAAATACGGTTGATTAAATAGACCGTTTTGCCTGTTGTACTCAATTTTTCATCTGTGTTTGATACTACAGACCAGCAAAGCATGGGAATAAAAATCATAGATAGCCTCAGAACAAGTCGTCACAAAAAATACAACCTAGGATATTCCTGCGATGAAAACCAATGAAACTCAAGCGATTTCTTTCCCCGAACCAACAGGTAAGTATGCCGTGGGAACCACCTCTTTGTACTTTGCCGATCCAAAGCGAGAAGAACTTTTCACAGAAGATCCCAACGATGTTCGAGAGATTACGGCAAAAGTTTGGTATCCCAGTGAAGCAGTTCCAGGCGCTACGACCGCACCTTATATGAGTGAAGAATTGAGTAGTGCGTTTGCATCTGGGTTAGGAATACCAACAGATGAATTTGTCAACCTGGTTCAATCTATCCCGACTTACAGTATCGAGAACGCTTCAGTTGCCACGACACAATCCAAATATCCAGTGGTATTTTTGTCTCACGGCGGTACTGACATGCCTGAATTTAACACCTTTAGAGCACAAGAATTAGCTAGTCAAGGGTATGTCGTCGTTGCGATTAACCATACTTACGACTCAGCCTTGAACATCCTTCCTGGTGGACGAGTTGCTCCTCGTTCTTCGCTCTTTGATACAGCAAACATTGAAGCTGAAATTGACGAACTTCAAACTAAAAACGTTGCTATCAGAGCTGGAGATATCCAATTTGTCTTAGACGAACTTGAAAAATTTAATGCAGGAAACGATCCAACAGGTTTGTTTAACGGGAGATTGGACTTAGATCGAGTCGGTGTTTTTGGAGTTTCTACAGGTGGAGTGACTGCCGCCGAAGTTTTGGCAACCGATCCTCGTTTCAAAGCAGGAGCAAATTTAGACGGCTTGTTACAGGTAGACACATTTAACGCTAGTCTCTCCCAACCCTTTATGGTGTTCAACAACGTGGCATTTGGTACAGAGATCAGTTCTGATGCATTATCAAGAGAGGTGGACGATCAAACCTTCCTCAATAATCTCCAAAATGAAGGATATAAAGTGACCATTTTGGGGACAACTCACTTGCACTATACCAGTGATGTTCCCTTTCTATTTCCTCTCTTGCGAGAGTCTGGTATCGAGATCGGTGGTCTAGCAAACTCATTCAATTATTTCTTCGATCCGCAAGCGACTATCAAGACTTATGAACACAAAGATTTTGAACTGATTGACCCCAACCGAGTCACGCAGATCACTAATGATTACATCACTGCTTTCTTTAATCAGCATTTAAATAACCAGGAAAGCCCTCTGTTTAGGGATAGTTCCTTTCCGCTTCCAGCAGCCTATCCAGAAGTAATTGCCCAATCATATAAGGGGAACAATCTTCTGTCAGACAGAAGCGGGGATGATGTGCTTTATGGAGGGCGAGAAAATGACTTACTGCATGGAGGCGGGGGTGATGATGTCTTAAAAGGAGGCGATGGCAGCGATGCCTTACATGCAGGCAGCGGAAACAATTTGCTGTACGGTGGCAGAGGAAATGATTATCTATTTGGTCAAGACGGCAACGATTTCCTGCACGGTGGTAGAGGAAATGATTTTCTGCATGGGGATAGGGGCGACGATGAACTTCAAGGGGGCAACGGCAAGGATTCCCTGATTGGGGGTGATGGCGAGGATACGATGAGTGGCGGCAAAGGTGGCGATGTCCTCACGGGTAGTGCAGGTAATGATAGCTTAAGAGGCAATTATGGTCGCGATATTCTCTATGGTGACGCTGGCGATGATTGGTTGCAGGCAGGTCAAGGTGATGACACACTTCATGGCGATTCAGGTAACGATATCCTCATTGGGGGATGCGGTGACGATACATTAAATGGTGGTACGGGCGACGATCTGCTTCAAGGTGGCTCTGGGTTCGATCGGTTCTATCTGAGTAGTGGTCAAGATGTCATCCGAGACTTTCAGGATGGTCGAGATTTGTTAGGGCTGCCAACAACTATCAATGGTACCACTCTTAGCCTCAGTGACCTTAATGTTACTCAGGTCGGGCAGAATACTGAAATTCGCTGGAAGCTCGAAGGGTTGGGAGATTTGGGAAGTCAGATGCATATTACTCTTCTCGAAGGGATTCAAGCCAGTCACATCACAGTCAATGATTTTGTGTAAATGACAGATTAACCCTCTTGCAGGCTTTTAGCAGCTAAAACAAACGGCGGACAGCTATCGATTGCACAAGCAGCGATGTACACTGGGCTAGAACCCAAAGAAGCGAAGAAACTACTCCAAGAGGCTGAAAGGGTAGGATATGCTGAGGTTTGCAACGATCCGGTGACAGGTGCGATTCGCTATCGCTTCGATGTATGGTCATAATAAATGCGATCGCATCCTTACAACAATGTGACTACACAGTTGTCGTAGCACCAGAACGGGATAAAATACCCAAGAACCTCTTTATCTTCGTGTTTTTTTGGTTCAAAACACATTACCAGACCATAAAAGGAGCATCGCATGAGTTATCGCATGGATCGTCGTGCTTACGCTGAGACATTTGGTCCAACAGTAGGCGATCGCGTGCGACTTGCAGATACAGAATTGATTATTGAAGTTGAACAAGACTTGACAACCTACGGTGATGAAGTCAAATTTGGCGGCGGTAAAGTGATTCGCGATGGTATGGGACAATCGCCAATATCCAACGCTGATGGTGCTGTTGATGTTGTGATTACCAATGCTTTAATTCTCGATTGGTGGGGAATCGTTAAAGCTGATATTGGCATTAAAGACGGCAAGATTTTCAAAATTGGCAAAGCGGGAAATCCATATATTCAAGACAATGTAGATATTATTATTGGTCCTGGTACTGAAGCCATTGCTGGAGAAGGAATGATTCTCACGGCTGGAGGAATTGACGCGCACATTCACTTTATTTGTCCGCAACAGATTGAGACAGCGATCGCCTCTGGAGTCACGACAATGATTGGTGGCGGTACAGGCCCAGCCACAGGAACAAACGCAACAACTTGTACGCCTGGACCTTGGAATATTTACCGCATGCTGCAAGCTGCGGATGCATTTCCAGTTAATTTAGGATTTTTAGGTAAAGGTAACAGCAGTCAACCGCAAGGACTCGTCGAACAAGTTCAAGCAGGGGCGATGGGTTTAAAACTCCATGAAGATTGGGGAACAACACCTGCTGCAATTGATACCTGTTTGAGTGTTGCAGACGAATTTGATGTCCAAGTTGCTATTCACACCGATACACTCAACGAAGCAGGATTTGTTGAAGATACGATCGCTGCTTTTAAAAATCGCGTCATTCACACTTATCATACAGAAGGTGCAGGTGGCGGTCATGCACCAGATATCATCAAAGTCTGTGGAGAAGCTAACGTTTTACCTTCTTCTACCAATCCCACACGTCCTTATACATTAAATACTTTAGACGAACACTTAGATATGTTGATGGTGTGCCATCATCTCGATCCAGGAATTGCAGAAGATGTCGCCTTTGCTGAGTCGCGGATTCGCAGAGAAACAATTGCAGCCGAAGACATTTTGCACGATTTGGGTGCTTTTAGCATAATTTCTTCTGATTCTCAAGCAATGGGAAGAGTGGGAGAAGTGATTATTCGGACTTGGCAAACTGCTCACAAAATGAAAGTACAGCGCGGTGCGCTAGCAGAAGATACTTCAGAAAACGACAACTTTCGTGCCAAGCGCTATGTTGCTAAATATACAATTAATCCGGCGATCGCACATGGTATTTCTCATTATGTCGGTTCAGTAGAAGAAGGGAAACTGGCTGATTTGTGTTTGTGGCGTCCGGCGTTCTTTGGTGTCAAGCCAGAAATTGTGATTAAAGGTGGGGCGATCGCCTATGCGCAGATGGGAGATGCCAACGCGAGTATCCCTACACCACAACCTGTACATATGCGTCCGATGTTTGCTAGTTTTGGTGGGGCGATCGCAAAAACTTCGCTGACATTTGTTTCACAGGCTGCAATAGATTTAGGAATTTCTCAACAGCTAAACTTACAAAAAAATGTTGCCGCTGTCTCTGGTACTCGTCAGCTAAGTAAAAGAGAAATGAAGTTAAACGATCTTTTACCTCAAATCGAAGTAGATCCTGAGACTTATGAAGTGAAAGCAGATGGAAAATTATTGACTTGTGAGCCTGCGACAGTGTTACCTCTTGCACAACGCTATTTTCTCTTCTAGGTTTCTTACCTTGCTACCACAAAGTAAACAGCTTTGAGCTAAGTCAGTCAACAGACCTCCTACATGGGTGCAATTGCGAATCAATGTGCAGCTAAACAGATTTCTACTACCGTGGATTTACATATAAAGTTTTCGTTGTGAGTGTATGCAGACATACTTTACTTTGACAACCATAACTGTAGTTAACGTGTATCAAGGATGCATGATTGCAGTTTGAGTAGATAGTAACTCATAAATAGTTAGTAACGACTTTATGATAATCTAGTTATTCGACGAAAATAATGTCACTACAGTTTTTAACTTTAGCGATAGTGTATTTGCTTTCTCTTGCAAGCAATCGAAATAGTATTACAAAAAAACTTTTAATAACAAGTTGGTATAAAAACAATCCTTCGTAAGTAGGAGGTCAAGTGAGCAGTTAGGAGGAAAAATAATACAGATGCAAGCAGTTAATAAAATTTAACTTATAGTTGTAGATACTTGGATTCCATGTGTGCCCAACCCTCTCGCCCTGATAATATTCTTGTTGTAGATGACTCGCCAGACAATGTTTTCCTGATCCAAACAATTCTGGAAGAGGAAGGTTATAAAATAGCTACCGCAGAAGATGGTCCTACGGCTTTAAGACTAGTTGAACAGTCTCCGCCACACTTGGTACTACTTGATGTCATGATGCCAGGAATGGACGGCTTTGAGGTAACTCAGCGTATCCGGCGAAATAACCAGCTACCATTTATTCCAATTTTGCTAATAACGGCATACGATCAACCAAGTGTTGCACAGGGCTTGGACATGGGTGCAGACGATTTTATTCGCAAACCTGTAGAGGTTGATGAATTGTTGGCACGCGTGCGATCGCTATTACGGTTAAAACATAGCGTGGATGAACGCGATCAAATAGCTCGTCAAAGAGAAGATTTTGTATCTCGCCTAACACACGATTTGCGTACTCCTCTTGTCGCAGCAGATAGAATGCTGATGCTGTTTCAACAAGGGGCTTTAGGTGAACTTTCACCCACAATGAAAGAAGCAGTTACTACGATGGCGCGTAGTAATCAAAACTTGCTACAAATGGTGAATACTTTATTAGAAGTATACCGCTTTGAGGCAGATCGTAAAGTTTTAAATTTCATGCCTGTCAATTTACAAGAGGTGCTAGCAGAAGTTGTCAAGGAACTAGAACCACTTGCACAAGAAAAAAAACTTCCCTTACAGTTTGAACCAATGAATTTACAAGTTAATCCGAAAATCATCGGCGATCGCTTGGAAATTCACCGTTTATTTACAAACTTAGTGGGAAATGCAATCAAGTTTACTGATAATGGTTCTGTAACTGTATGCATGAAACCTTCTCAAGGCGCAGATTCAGATTCATACATCACAATTGAAGTCATAGATACTGGTTCTGGTATTCCTCAAGAAGAACAAGCTACTTTATTTGAAAGATTTCGCCAAGGAAGCCACAAACGCTCTGGTAGTGGTTTAGGATTATATCTTTCACGTAGAATTGTAGAAGCTCATCAGGGTACAATCGACGTTAAATCAACACCTGGGCAAGGTAGTCTATTTGCTGTTCATCTCCCTATTGCGCAGTAACTTCTAGCAATATGGAGATAGTTAAATAACTGCGAGAGTATTAATACTATCCAAAGGCTGGTCATTAAAGCAGCGGTCGTGTAAATAAGCTGATATTATTTTCATCAGCCATTAAGTTGATGAACGCTAAAGGTTCTTGCTCAACTTTCTTCGACGTGCTAACTTCGCAAACGCGATCGCCATTGACCACACCTCATGAGTAAAACTGATCTAGCCTTTACCTCAGCCCTCGATCAAGCGCAGTTAATCCGCAGCGGTGAAGTATCGCCAGTTGAATTAGTCGAACTTTACTTAGAACGCATTCAGCAACTCGATAGTCAAATTGGTAGTTATTTTACTGTGATCGCAGAAAAAGCGATCGCGGATGCTAAAGCTAAAACTGAGTTATTAAGTAAAAGCAACGAACTACCACCGTTTTTTGGCGTACCAATTGCGGTTAAAGATCTTAATTCTGTCGCAGGGGTTCCGTGTAGTTATGGCGTTCCAGTTTTAAAAAACGAAATTGCAGCCTACGATGATGGAGTTGTTACCCGCATTCGTCATGCAGGATTTATCATTTTAGGTAAAACAGCGACATCCGAACTCGGTTCTTTTCCCTACACTGAACCAACGGGCTTTCCGCCAACGCGCAATCCTTGGAATTTGCATCATACTGCTGGTGGTTCGAGTGGCGGATCAGCATCAGCTGTTGCTGCTGGGTTATGTGCGATCGCTCAAGGTTCGGATGCTGGGGGTTCCATTCGCGGTCCAGCATTTTGTTGTGGTTTAGTGGGAATTAAGCCATCACGCGGTAGAGTTTCTTGGGCACCTGTAGGCGATCGCTTAAGTGGTCTATCATCTAATGGTCCAATTGCGCGTACAGTTGCAGATGCTGCGGCATTACTTGATGTTATGTCTGGTTATGTCACTGGCGATCCTTATTGGCTACCCGATCCACAACCGAGTTTTCTAGCAGCAACCGCACAACAACTAGGACGTTTACGGATTGCGTTTACAACAAGCATCTCACCAGTTGGTGAAGCCGACGCAGCGTGTCAACAAGCAGTACGCGATAGTGTGAAGCAACTACAAGACATGGGACATATCGTTGAACCAGGTTGTCCTGACTTTAGTGGCTTAATTGAACCCTTCGCGTGTATTTGGCAATCTGCAGTAGGTGCTAGCGGTATTCCCCAAGAGGTTCTACAACCATTTAACCAGTGGTTACTCGCCCAAAATGGCACTGCGGGAGATTATTTGCGGGCGGTGTCTCAAATGCAAGCGATCGCCCGTCAGATTGTGGCATTCTTTGACAATATAGATGTGCTAATCACACCAACGTATATGCATTCTGCGATCTCTGTTGGCGAGTGGGCTAATTTGACCCCAGAAAACACATTGCAAAGAATAATTAATTGGATTGCACCATGTCCGCCATTTAATGCTAGTGGTCAACCAGCGATCGCACTCCCCACAGGCTTTGATGATCGTGGCTTACCAATCGGGATTCAACTTGTAGGACGTCCTGCAGCAGAATCAACATTAATTGCACTCGCCGCACAACTAGAAGCTGCGCAGCCTTGGAACCAACATCGTCCGGCGATCGCGGTGTGAAGCCGCCGACTGAAGTCGGGGCTAAAAAGACAAAGTGTACCTTCGTACACTAAGACAAGGACTTTGTTTATGAAGCTACGAATTCATTCGCCAAGCATTTCTTGAATAATCTGCTGATATGCGTAAAAACTTTGTTTTGGTATTCTTTGTTGAGAATCAAAATCAACATATACAATTCCAAAACGCTTATCGTACCCGAAAAGCCACTCAAAGTTGTCGCAAAAACTCCATAACATATATCCGCGTAAGTCTACACCATCACGTTTTGCTTGCAACGCAATATCAATATGACGTTTAACATAGTCTGTACGTAGAGGATCTTTAACTAAATCTCCCTCTAACTGTTCGTCAATTTCACCAAAGCCTGCACCATTTTCGGTTATATAAATTACAGGATTATCGTACTCATTTTTAATCCACATTAACAGCTTGTACAGATACTCTGGTCGAACGGGACCGTTAAACATTTTTACTTGATCAGGGTTAGTTGAAAACCACTCTGCTTTGTAAGGAGCAGAATTATCAGCTTTTACATATGCAGGCGCATAGAAATTAACACCAATAAAATCCGGTTGATTTGCAACAATTAATTGCATGTCCTCTATTGATACTTGAAAAGCAGGATTATATTTCTGGTGCAATTTCACAATGTCATCTGGATATTCACCTCCATACATTGCATCCAAAAACCAACGATTATGCAAACCATCAAAGATTGTAGCCGCTTGCACATCTTCTGCGTTGTTTGGATCTAACGGGAGAGTAGGAGTAAAGCTTAAAGTAATGCCAATCGCGCCATCTAAACTTAACTGGTGATAATTTTGAATTGCTGTTGCACTTGCAAGTAATAAATGATGGACTGCTTCAGCTTGTTTACCATAAGTTTCATGACTAATTGCAAAAGGATTTGTTTTTTTCTCAATGGCGTTGTGTGCTAAAGGTTCAATGAAAAATATATTAATAAAAGGCTCGTTAAATGTTATGAACTTTTTTACTCTATCACTATAGTTTTTAAAAAGAACATTAGCATATTCTGCATACCACTGCACTGAATCTAAATTACCCCAGCCACCTTTTTCTTGTAATTTGTATGGTAGATCCCAATGAAAATTAGTGACGACAGGTTCAATTTCATTTGCTAAAAGATCGTCAATTAGCTGATTGTAATAAGCCGTACCTTTTGAGTTTATTTCTCCTATTCCATCAGGAAGAATGCGCGACCATGCAATTGAGAAGCGATACGCATTAACACCAAGTTGTTTCATCAAGGCAATATCTTGCAAATACTGCGATCGCTCATAATAATTGATGGCAACATTACCCGTATCTTGTTTACCAATAAAAGCTTTAGTGACTTGATAGTCATTCGTATAAACATCCCAATTCGAGCGACCTTTACCATCAACTTGATAACCTCCCTCAACCTGATAAGCAGCACTCGCAACACCCCAAAGAAATTTATCTTGTGTAAACATCATCGTAATTCAGTAAGTGATGAACGCAGTTTGAAGATTGGTAATGGCTAATTGGAACTTGTGGAAAGAAAATTTTATAAAAGTTCTCCCTGTTACTCCATTGCTTTGTCTCCTGACTATAAACTAGCATTGAGCTGAGGAAACACCAGAAATTATGATATGGTTGTTGCTTAATAGTTACTAGTTGACTTTGATTACCAATTGCCGATCTGCACAGATATCATAAGTGTTTAATCAAACACAATATCAGCAATAAGCTTTTAATTTGAGGAACCATGCTGGCAGCAATTTTGTACGATCTTGATGGAACTATTGTCAACACCGATCCTCTCCATTACCAAGTTTGGCGCGAAATGTTGCAGGAATACGGTATCGAGATTGATGAAGAGTTCTACAAAAATCACATGAGTGGGAGACTCAATCCCCAAATCGTGCGCGATTTTATGCCAGAGTGGTCAGATGCAGAAATCTATCAGTTTAGCGATCGCAAAGAAGCCCGTTTTCGCGAAGTTGCGGGTACTCTCACAGCACTACCTGGACTCTACGATGCGATCGCCTGGGGAACTGAACGCCAACTTAAACAAGCAGTGGTCACTAATGCACCGCGTGCTAATGCAGAATATATGCTAGATGTACTGAAGCTTGCAACTGCATTTGATCAAGTAGTCATCTCAGCCGAAGTTGGTATTCCTAAACCCGATCCTGCTCCTTATGAGTATATTCTTAAAGAGTTTGGCATCACATCAGGTGAAGCTTTAGCCTTTGAGGATTCTCCTTCAGGAATGCGCTCAGCCGTTGCAGCAGGTATTAAAACTGTCGGTATTGCTACAACTCAAGAACCCACTGAGCTTTATGAACTAGGTGCAGTGTTAGTTATCCCTGATTATACTGACTCAAGGTTATGGGAATTATTGGGAGTTCCTCATCACTAAAATCCTAATCAGAGGGAATAGGAAACGGGTAACTAGTAGATATTCTTTCCAATTACCAATTACCAGTTACCAATTACCATTGATGACTATATGCAAGCAAGTATTGAGCAAATTTCGCAAGTCAGTGTGTTGGCAGGTTTAGAAACTCCAGACAAGTATAAATTGCAACCTTATACGCAAGTCCGCCAATATTTGCAAGCAGAAATTGTCTTTCATGAAGGCGATCGCTTACCAGCCAAATTGTATGCTCTCATTGATGGTGAACTGCGAGTCACTAAAATTGCAACTACAGGTAAAGAAACCATTCTCCGGACACTTACTCTAGGAGAAATTTTTGCTGCACCAGCACTATTGGGCGATGGAATTGCACCTGCAACGGTTACAGCAGAAACTAATTGTCAAATTCTCACTGTAGAACGCGATGCTTTACTCACAACGATTCAGCAGAATCCTGATGTTGCTTTAAAGATGCTGATGGTGTTTAATGCGCGCTTGCAGCAACTGCATGAAACTGTTCATGGCTTAGTTTCAGAACGTGCGATCGTGCGCCTAGCCCGATTGATTCATTATTCTGCGGTTGAATATGGCACGCAAACTACCAAGGATGGCGAGTTTTTAAAGGTTAAGTTACCTTACTATCGCATTGCGCGGAGTATTGGAATTACCTATGAAGAATGCGTGAGATTAATTAAAAGTCTTAATTGCCTTGTTTACCATCGAGGCGGTAAGATTGCTGTTTTGGATATGGAAAAGTTGGAAGCGATCGCGCGTGGAGAGTTAGCAGTTATGGAATAAACAGTTTGCTTCTGCAACAAAAATTCATCAAAATTGAATTACATATCTGGATGACGATCAAGACTGTGGTTCACATGATAGACGCTGTGCTTTTGCCTGTATGAGACCATCAGTTCTACGGCTTCTCTGACACTCTTTTCCAGCGCTGACAACCTTTGCTCAACGTTATCTAGCCTTTCATGGCAAGACATTATTCCTAAATAAGACCTAAGGGCACTAATCACGATTTCTGATTTAGACTGCCCTGTTTCTTTCATCCTAGTAAGAATCGCCTGTTCTAACTCAGGAGGAATCCTAACACCAAGGAAGGGATTTGCCATGTCAGTCTTCTGAGTATAAGCTTTGACTTTTGATAATAACAGTTCACTGCTGAGTCACCAACGTTGTAACAATGAATTATAAAACCTTGAAGTACTTACTTACCTTTGTGTAACATTGTGATAACTCAAATGCTGAACAGCAATCTAGCTTACTCAAGCGCACTTCTGTATGAACATAGTCTTTCATCTGAGAAACATTTCTTTAAGAGAGCTTAGCTTTTTTAGTTTCACCGTTTCGTGAAAAGATTTGTTATCATTTGTTATCAGAACCGTAATAACTCATCTCAAAACGCTTCAGGTTCAACGCGGAGCAATCTTAATGGTGAGTTATTTACCCGTGAAAAAAAAGATTGCTAGCGAGTTGCTGAACA
Organism: Gloeocapsopsis sp. IPPAS B-1203; assembly: GCF_002749975.1. Classification (NCBI taxonomy): domain Bacteria; kingdom Bacillati; phylum Cyanobacteriota; class Cyanophyceae; order Chroococcidiopsidales; family Chroococcidiopsidaceae; genus Gloeocapsopsis; species Gloeocapsopsis sp. IPPAS B-1203. Next base: position 48,674 of record NZ_PEIG01000021.1, read on the forward strand.
CAAGCAAGGAGTACTCGATAGTGGCGAGCGATAAGAAAAAAATTTTGGTGGTAGACGATGAAGCTATGATCCGTCGCATTCTCACCACAAGGCTTTCTATGGTGGGGTACAACGTTGTAGCAGCTGCGGATGGTAAAGAGGCTTTAGAGGTCTTCGCAACTGAAGATCCCGATCTCGTCGTCTTAGATGTGATGCTACCAAAGCTTGATGGATATGGTGTTTGTCAAGAAATTCGTGAGACTTCTGACATTCCTATTATTATGTTAACTGCCTTGGGTGATGTTGCAGACCGGATCACGGGGCTGAAGCTAGGTGCAGATGACTACCTTGTGAAGCCTTTTTCTCCTAAAGAGTTGGAAGTCAGAATTGAAGCAATTTTACGACGAATTGATCGTCCTAGCTTTTCAGGCTCAGGAGTTATCTGTGCAGGTAGATTGCAAATTGATTTCAACAAGCGACAAGTCACGCTGAACGAAGAACGAATTCGGTTAACTAATTTAGAATTCAATTTACTGAAACTATTAGTAACACGAGCTGGAGAAGTTATATCTCGCTCGGAAATCTTGCAGCAGATTTGGGGATATAGCCCGCGTCAGCAAGCTGATGTCCGAGTCGTTGATGTTCACATCTCGCGGCTACGAGTCAAGCTGAAAGAAGATCCTAAAAACCCAGAGTTTATTCACACTGACCGAGGTACAGGTTATTTTTTTCAGAAAGTGACTGAACTACCACAAGTTTTAGGTGCATAGAGGGCAATTAATGTCAAGATAAAGTGGCGATCGCTTTGACACAAAAAAATCTCCAAGCTCAAACTTGGAGACTAAAAATTATTCAACAATCAATTAACGTTTACTAGGCGTTAACTCTGCAACGCTAGTCTGTACTGGAAAGCGGAAGACTGCGAAAATTGCTCTGACAGTAAACGCAAACATTGCGAGTGTACCAACCGCAAAAATAATATCCCCTGGAATTCGCAGCCACACTGTCCATCGCATCCAAGGGCTAGTAATGACTTCTGCACTTCGCGCAAACCAAGTACCATGATTTACCGACTCAACAAGTTGATAAAATCCATTGGGAATTAAGCCAAAAACCAACATTACAACCAAACCACCGTTAATTGCCCAAAAAGCAAAACGCAGTAACTTTTCATTCCAAGCATCTTCGGGGACAAATTCGCGAAAAGCAAATAGCATGAGTGCCAAAGCAAGACAACCGTAAACCCCAAACAAAGCAGAATGGGCATGAATTGGCGTTGTATTTAAACCTTGGGAATAGTAAAGAATAATCGGGGGATTAATCAAAAATCCAAACACACCCGCACCGACTAAATTCCAAAAACAAGTAGCAATAAAAAAGCGTAAAGGCCAACGATAAAATCCTTCAGCTTCTTGCGAAAGTTTTAGTGTTTTTAACACTTCAAAACCAATCAGTGATAATGGCACAACTTCTAACGCGGAGAATACTGCTCCCATTGCCGCAATAAACGATGGCGTACCGGAAAAGTACAAGTGATGCAAAGTTCCAATTACGCCGCTACCAAGATATAAAATTGTCGTGAGATAAGTTGCTCTTAATGCCGAAGACCGCTTCAAAAAGCCTAATTCACTACAAAGATAGGCGATAACAACTGTAGCAAATACTTCAAAAAATCCCTCGACCCAAAGGTGAATCACCCACCATCGCCAATATTCAGCAATACTTAACGGCGTATGGTTGGTATACATTAAACCAACCGAATAAAACAAAGGAATTGTAATCGCACTATAAAGGAAAAAGTGACTTAGACCTGTCGGGTTTTTCTCTTTTTGCAGAGCAGGTTTAAATGCACGATACATCAACCACAACCAAAAAGTCATACCACCAATTAGCAGCACTTGCCAAACTCTACCCAATTCGATGTATTCATACCCCTGGTGTCCCCACAAAAAACTACTTTTTACATCCAAAACTCCTGTTACTGCTTGCCAAGTACCAATCATCGAACCACCGACAATGACAGCGAGTGCGATCAGAAGAATTGTGTTACCCAATGCTTGAAATTTAGGCTCAAACCCACCAAAACGCGGAGCAAAGTATAATCCTGCTGCAAGCCAACACGTTGCAATCCAAAATATAGCTAATTGTAAGTGCCAAGTGCGAGATGCAGCATAAGGAAGAAATTGATTCAAAGGAATTCCATAAAAACCTTCTCCTTCTACAGCGTAGTGTGCAGTGAACATTCCCATCAGAATTTGCACCAAAAACAGCACCATAGCTACACCAAAATATAGCGAGGTGACTTTTTGGCTAGGAGTAGGAATTCGGACTGCAGGGCGTGCTGGTACTGGCTGTACTTCGTCAGATTCTTCTTGCGCTAAATAGACTAATAAAAATACACCTATTCCGGCAATGAGAACGACAATTGATACAATTGACCAAATTAGAAATTGTCCTGGTGGTTGATTACCAATTAAGTCGTCGTGCGGCCAATTCGCGGTATAAGAAAATGGTGCATTTGGTCGATTTGCTGCCGCAGCCCATGCTGTCCAAGCAAAGAAAGCCGTAACATTATGAATTTGCGTATCGTCCTTAAACCATCCATCAGGAATTGAGTGAATTGCAGAACCGTGTGCTAAGAGTTTTTGGTAATCTTGAAAGACCTGTTTCAAACCTTGAGTTTGAGCATTTGTAAGAATCAAATCATGTGTTTGCGGATCGTATCGATTCGTTTTAAAGTGTTCGCTGACTTGTGCTTGTAAGCTAGCACGTTCTGCTACTGGTAAAGCTTCTAAATCAGCTTGCGAGAACTCAGGATTTTCATTGAATAAAACTCCCGCAGTTGCTAAACCCCAACGATGAAGAACATCAGCTGTCCAATCGGGTGCTAAATAGCTGCCGTGTCCCCAAATACTACCTATATGTTGTCCGCCACGCGCTAGATAAATTTCTTGTCCGGCTTGAATTTCTGGTTGAGTGAGTAAAATTTCTTGCTGAGGAGAACGAATCGTTGCTGGTACGGGTGGAGCATTCTTCCAAATAATCACCCCAGTTCCTAATAAAACTGAAAAAGCAATGATGCAGATTAAAACTAGCCATACAGGTAAGCTGAGTTGACGTGTTTTATGTAGCGTTTTGGATTGGGAATCTAACAGGGTTGATGACATAGTAAAACCTCAAATTCGGACAGTAGAGAATGAGGATTCGTCAAGAGAAAATCTTGCAATGCTTTTGAATGGAGGCATTTAAGGTAATACTTACATCCGAATACGCAATTGAGTTTCTCATGGCGTTTTCAAGCAGATAGAATGGTAAAATTTTTAACCGATGATATTTCACAATCTCATGTAGCAATTAGAAAAGTGCTGTTGCAGCTACCAACTAATAACAGCGCATACAACCGTAGCTGTAGATTTTTTTTGTGCGTTGTGCAACCATTCTTCAAATTCTGTTAATAAACTTTCTGGTAAATTTCTTACCATTGCTACAATTGCTCCTACGAGGTCATTTTCAGAAAGTTGTGTAGGCAACTTGGCTTTGAGTTCATTCGAGCGAATGTAATTGAGAAAACCACGAATTAAGACTGGTACATCACCTGTAGGAGTGGTGTAAATTAAAGCTTCATTATCAGCTAAAGAGGTTTGACGGAACTCCTGCAAGTTACCCCAGCCTAAATAACGACACTCAATGTTGCTAGCACTCATTGCTCTCCTTAACCCCAATCAGGTTTAACGTTCTTGCGCTGCTTGAGATAGCGATCAATATCCATCGCGGCGATGCAACCATCTCCAGCGGCTACGACTGCTTGCTTAAACGGTGTGTTACGGATATCTCCGATCGCCCAAACTCCTGGGATGCTCGTTTGCATCATTTCACTAACTTCAACGCCGCCATCTGGTTTAAGTTCAATCTGATCGCCAACAAAATCAACGATGGGTTTGGCTCCTTGCAAGTAAACAAAGACGCCCTCGGCGGGAATATGTTGAGTTTTTTTATCACTCATCAAGTACAAATTAACGCCTGTAACGCCGTTGTCGTCGCCTTCAATCGCAGATAAGCGGGCTTTTTTCCAAAGTTTAACTTGAGGATGCAATAGTAGTTCTTGCGCGTATTCGTTGCTTCTGGCAGGATCTTTAGCAGTTACCCAATGCACAGTTGCCGCAAATTTTGTCAACACTTGCGCTTCGGCGATCGCCTCATGGCTCATTCCCACAACAACCACGTCGCGGTTACGATAAAAAGCAGCATCACACGTTGCACAGTAGCTTACACCTCGACCCAAAAACTCGGTTTCACCAGGTATAGAAGGCATACGCCCCATTGCTCCCGTTGCGAGTACCAGCGATTTTCCGATAAAAGTGCCTTCGGGCGTGTAAACTTTTTTCTGAGGATCTTCAGCATCGATGCCAAAAACTTGAGCCTGTTTATAGTCAGTTCCAAATTCAATCGCCTGCTGACGCATCACGTCGAGTAATTCACTTCCTGTGACTTCACCACGCACCCCTGGATAGTTAGCAATTTTGTGCGTAATCGCCAGCGCTCCCGCCGAAGGGTTTTTATCCAAAATCACTGTTTTTAACTGATAACGGGAAGTGTAGAGCGCGCAAGTACAACCAGCAGGACCGCCACCAACAATTACTACGTCATAATCAAAGTTATCCATCGCATCGAATACCTCTGATAATCAAGCGAAAACGAGTTTCGGTTCTGGCGCGTGTCCGAGATAAATATGTGCAGCAGATTTGAGAACAATCTCAGAGTAAAGAATCTTTTGAATTTCTAAGCTGGGAGAACGCTTCGCGATCGCTCGGTATGCTGTAATTTCACCCTCAAGACTAAAATCAGAATGCGTTTGGTAATGATCGTAGTCATGAATCGCTAGAAATGCAAATCCGTAGAAGGGATTAGGGTAGAAATCTGCACCGTAGGTTTCCATTGATACCCATAAATGTCCTTTTTCAATGTCTGCGTACAGTTCTTCTACCGTGTCATACCGCATATACTCTGAGGCTTGAACCGCAAAAGGAAGTGCCCTGAATTGGCTCATAATGAAATCAATCAGCTCATTTGTAGTTTCTTCAGAAATTTCAGCAGGAGAACTTTCTAGATAAATTTTGGCAAGTTTCTCGGTTTTAGGTGCCATAAAAGTCACCTCCTACGTCAGGTGTTGAGATTGCAGTTTTGAATTGCATCTGTACTATCTCTAGCCTGACAAAAATTCTTAACTACTTTTATGAGCTAGCTCATAGATGCTTTAGAACCACTGTTGTCACTTGTACAAGACAGCCTGTTTTAAATTTGCGATGCGATCGCGAATTTTATTAATTTCTGCTGGTGGTACATGATGCACCTCTAATGCTTCACTTAGGTGTTTAACAATCGCATCAAAGTGTTTTGGTTGTAAATTTAAACCTGCATGTGCTTTTTCCATCGAGCGTCCTGTGTAAGGAGTAGGACTACCAAGCGCAAATGAGATGAAAGCAGTCTGGTGACGACGCTGTTTTTCCATATCTGTATGTGCAAAAAAAGAATTAACAGTATCGTCTGCCAAAACACGGGTGTAAAAATCATCTACGACCTGTTTAATAGCCTGCTCTCCACCGAGTTTCTCGTATAATGTTGCTGATTGCATATTTGTGCCTCAAGTCATTAATAATTGGCTGAAAAATGTAACTTAATAGCTGGTAACTGGTCATTGGTAGCAATTAGCCCTCTTCGCTTAGCTGTTGGCGTTTATGTGGCTAAATAATAGTTGCCAAGCTGCCAAAAGCTTTTCAAGTTCCCCATTACCCATTACCTATTACCAATTCCCCTAATTGCCCTGTGCGATCTTTTCAGAAAGTGTGAGGAGAAATGCTAAATTTTCTGTTGCTTTCAGTGCATGAGGTGCATGAGCAGGCATGAACACAAAAACACCTGGCTGTAAAGCAATTTCTTGCCCTTCAAGGTTTAATATTCCTTCACCTTCAATTACATTGATTGTGGCGTTGTAAGTAGAAGTGTGTTCAGATATTTCTGTATTAGCTGCCAGACAAAATAGTGTGTGTTGACAAGCGTTGTCTTTAATTAATACTTTGCTGAGAACTCCAGCACTAGGATATTCAATTTGTTCTCGCAGTTGAATTTTCGCAGACACATTAGTATTGATGGTAGAAGTCATATTTTCTACTTAAACTGAGTTGGTGGATTATTTAGGAATTACTGAGCAGTAGCACAGATGAGGATATAACCTAATTCGTCATGATATTTGTTAAAAACACGCCGCATTTCTAGAACTCGTTTACGGATTGGTTCGCGAGTTAGAATATTGCCTACAATTCGCAGCGTATTAATAATACCTTCATCCTGAAACATTTGTCTGAAATTTAAGAGACTCATTGCTCCAGTTTGAACTTTTTCAACGTGTAATCCTGCACTTTCATAGGTATTAATCCAGTTAGCTTCAGAAAGTGGTGTTGCATTAACGCGAATAACTTGTGCAAGTTCAGCGCGAATTTGTTCTTCGTTGTCACGCGCTAATAATTCATGCGAGAGAAACTTACCGCCAGGTTTGAGGCGATCGCGCACTCCTTGCAAAATTTTAGCCTTCCCCGGTGGAGATTGCATTGTCAGGATGGCTTCGGCTAAAACATAATCAAACTGTCCTGGTATCGCGTCAAGATGGAAAATGTCACCCTCGATGATTTCGATTTGATTTTCTAAATTTGCCGCACGAATATTGTCACGCGCCTGACGGACACTCTCAGGTTTTTTCTCGACACCAACAACTTTGACACCGTAGCGTTGTGCAAGCGCGATCGCGCTATAGCCAAAACTCGCAGCAAGTTCCAAAACTGTCTCGCCTGGTTGAAAATTAGCCGACTGAAGTAGTTGTTCTGTCGCTATTCTCCCACCTGGACGCAGATATTTTTTACCTGCGGCGGCAAGCACTTCGTGTCCTGGCGCGGTTTGCATGAGGGTAGCTTTGGTGAGGATGTTGGGCGGAGGTTGCCTCCGCCCTTTATCGTCCGTCATTTCGACCCTCTCAACTCAACTATCTTCAATGTGCCAGGAATTTATGGTTTCGTCTTTGAGCTAGCTCATACTACTGAGTGGTAATCGGTAATTGGTCATTAGTGGAAGGTATATTTAATCACGGGTTTCAATATCGTACAGCTGGCAGAGTGTACGTAACTTTGCAGCGACGCGATCGCGCATCGACTCTGGAGATACAATCACGCAATCAGGTGCATACTGCATAACTTCACGCAAAAACCAAAAGCTAGAAGTCACTTGTCTAACAACTCGGCGTATTCGCTGGTTATCTGCTAACCACTCGACAATCGTATCTTCGGGTTTGGCTTGATACGCAAATGCTAAGCCTTCTAATAAGTGCATTTCAACTTCAATACGATCCAACTGCGATCGCCACTCGCCAGCAATAGGAATCACTGCTGCATCTGTAATTCGATCTAAACGTAGACTCCAATTATGAGCGAGTTCGGGTATGTCTGAGTTGCCTTCTTCTTCACACCAGCAATCGAGGTACTGGCGTTTTTCGTGTAGGGTAATTTTGCCACAGCGCACAGTGAAGTTCCAGATTCGTCCCGCAGCATCTTGATAGGAAAGCTGAAAAGGCTGATGACGTAGCAGGTAACGGTCAATTTCTAACCGCCAAGCTGGAGGAAGATTCTCTAAAAAGCGCTCGATGTCTCGGCGTAAAGGTAAGGACACTTCGCTGCGTTCTAGTAGTAAGTTGGCAATAATTTGTGCTTGTTCTACTTGTCCAGTATCTGTTAAAGCTTGAAAAGACCTGGCTAATGCCTGAATACGTTCTGAAGACCAATTGCTGTTGGAAGCAATAAGTAATTGACGACGGGCAATCGCTTCGACAAGTTTTGAGATATTTGGGCGATCGCCCCACAGCATACCCAATTCACGAGCGATCGTTTCTAGCTGCGCTTTATCCCGCTCTGAAATTGATAGTGTTATTGACTGACCTTTACGACTCATTTTATACGGACACTTTACACGAATTTGATCTTGTCAATCTCTATTTTGCGTGCCAAGATGATATGCAACAACAAAAAACGAAAACTTACGGACACTATTTAAGTATATGTCCAATTATTGCATTACTCTCAAGCCTGTGTATTCTCAAACGGTTCCCACTCCAGAAGGCGTGAAACTACCAGAGGATTGGTCACTTTCCTGGCATCAAGCGGCAACTATAGAGGCATTACACAATTACGATGTAGTTTTTAATACGGCAATGACTGGTGATGGTAAAAGTCTAGCTGCCTATCTGCACGTGATGACAAGTCGTATCTCTACTTTGGCAATGTACCCGACGAACGAGTTGGCAAGAGATCAGGAAAAACAAGTACACAATTATAAGGACAAATTCCAACCAAAACACGATCCGCAAATTTATCGTTTGAATGCAGCAATCTTAGAAGATTTCATTAGTACAAATAAACTACCTACAAAACAGTCAGGATTAATTAATCTCTCAAATCAAGCAGAAATTCTGCTAACTAACCCTGATATTTTTCACTATATCCATGATTTTCGTTATCTCAGACGTTATAAAAAGGGTGATAAGCTTAAGGGAGAAAATGCCGACAAGTTATTTAGAAAAATAGACGATAATTATAACTTGTTCATTTTTGATGAGTTTCATGTTTTCTCTTCTCCACAAGTTGCTAGCATTCTTAATGCCATTCTGCTAATTAAACATACAACGACTCCTGGAAAAAAGTTTTTATTTTTATCTGCAACACCAAGCGAATTATTGCAAGAGTTTTTGACAAGATCGGGAATCAGTTATAAAATCATCAATCCAGTTTCTCAAAATGCTTATTGCTTTTCGCCTACTAATGACAACTGGCGACAAATTAGTCAATCAATTACCTTGAATTTTCCTAAAGGTTTAGAACCAAGTATGCGTTCTAGTTATGATTGGCTGCAAGAAAATGCAAAGTCAGTAATTTTGAAATTCTTTCAAGATTATCCTCATAGCAAAGGGGCAATTATCCTTAATTCAATTGCTGCTGTTAAGAAGTTAAAGTCATATTTTGAAGAGATTTTTGAGCCATTAGGATTTAAGGTAAGGGAAAACACAGGTTTAACGGGTGAAACCGAAAAAGCGGAATCAGTTGCTGAAGCAGACTTACTATTAGGAACTTCTACGATTGATGTAGGAGTTGATTTTAGAATTAACTTTTTGGTATTTGAGGGTGCTGATGCAGGTAATTTTATCCAACGCTTTGGCAGAATTGGCAGACATCCAGGTTTTCCTATCTATCAAGCCTATGCACTCGTTCCTCAGTTCATTGTTGAACGGTTATTTGAAGTTGAGTCGCATCCTTTACGAGATGGCGAAAATTATGACCGAGTAACTTTTACAGAAGCAATTCGTTTGCATTACCCTTTCGTGAATGAATTTAGACAGTATCCCAAACGCTGGGGTGCGATTCAATCAGCTTGTATGCATCAAGAATTAAAACGACTTTCTTCACAGTATCCAGAGACAGCAACAGACTTTAAAGAAGATGTTGAAAATGCATTTGATGTTAATATTTGGCACAAGTATAAACAAATTAATCAATGTTTGGAAACGAGTAAAAAGAATAAAAAGATTATTGAAGAGGCGCGGAGTTTTCGGGGAAGCAGTCAGTTAAATTGTGCAATTTATGATTCTACAAACCCAAATGAACCAGAGTATGAACGCTTCAAAATTTATAACTTACCAGGTATTCTCAGTAATTTTATATTCGAGTGGATGAATAAAGCGGAATTTATGCGTCAAGCAGAAACTTCTGAGGTAAATACTACTCGCTTTCAAGAGACTTTGTGCCGTTTGCAGTTGACTGGTTATCGAGATGTACGGGAAGACTGGCGGTTTTACTATCCAGAAAATATCAGCGAAATTGCTGCGTTGGGTAAAGTGCAGGTTTTGCAAGGTTTAGAAATATACCAACCACATGGTAGCGGGATTAATAAAATCAGTGATGCGGTGTCAAATCGAGGTTTGGTGTGCTTTATTTCAGATCGCGATCGCACTTATCTACGAGCGAAGTTAGGTTTACCTATCCACTTTCAAGCATATCCTCTAACTGACAAATACAGTAGCAGCGATCGCAGGTTACCACCGTACACCATTGCTTTTGGTAAATCTGCATTACTGCTAGAAACTCTACTTTGGTATTGGAAACCCAGAGAGGATGAAGGGTGGATTTGCTAAAAATTTTACAAATCCGAATGTCTGTTTGGGAAACTTTGTATTAAAAGACATCGGATTTGGGTTTCCTTAATATTAGACCTGCTGGCTGGTGGAGAAGCTAACGAGAACAAGGTTTAATGTCAGTCACAGCAAAATTGTGGATTATCCAACAAAAAACTATTCAAGAGTATCAACAAGAGGAACAAGATAAATGAGTGAAGATAACTTCGAGGAGTTTTTAGAAATTTCCAACTTTGATAATGACGATGAGGAGCAAGATACTCCGCTTCAACGGGAATTACTCACAATTCGCTTATTTAAAAATGCAATTAGAGAAGCAGCAGGCAACGAAGATGATCTTATTCTAACAAGTTTTGCTGAAAATGTTTTACCTAATTTGATTCATCAGTTAGTAGGAGCAACTGCTAAAGGAGGTCAATTTACTGAAGATCGTAAAGCTGAGAATAAAAATGTTGAACGTAGCAAGCACGATCAATCTTTTATTTCACATTTATTGAATGGCTTGTTTCCTACCTATCGCATCGTGCGAAAGCTTAGATCAGCAGATATAGGTACAAATCGAGTTAAACGTCAGTGCGAAGAGTTAGAGATTCGGTTATTTATTGCAGCTTACATTCTGCACGATTTTGATAAGTTCCCTAATTATTCTACCTGGCTTTTAACGACATCTGATAAGTTTGCAGAGCGTGACTGGCGTAAACAACCACCTCATAAATCAGATGCGCTTAACTTTGGGCGTGAATTTGTTCGAGAAAATATTATTGCATTTGGGTTAGATAAATTCTTAGGAAAAGATTGGGAAAGCTACATTGATGATATTGTTTGGCTGAGTCATAATGCAGGGGAAAAATATGATAGCGATCGCGGTTTAGATATACGTGGGTTACAATGTCGCCTTGATACTAGAGTAAGAGGAGTTTTGCAAACTCTCGTGCGAGTCGCAGACTTATTTGCATCGGTAATCAAATATCCCCAAGATATAGAAAGTAATCATCGCAGTGACGGTTTACCAGAGTTACTAAACGATTTGAGTAATGGTCAATTACAGTTTAGCTACCATGCTTTATCTGACAATCGGGGTGTCCTCACAAACATTTTAAATAACGCCTTAATTAATGCTCATCCAAAAAAATATTACATACCATTATTATATTTACCTAACGGTGTTGTCTATCTAGCTAATGTTGATGCTCCTGCTATTAATACTGATGATATTTCCGCTCAAGTTATTGCTAAAATTAAAAGCCTTTGTAGTAACCAGTTGACTAAAAGACAAATAGGTTTTAGTAGAGATGGTAAAGGCTTAAAGTTTGCTGACTACTACTGGTTATTTTTCAGTATTGATGAATTAATGAAAGTCAGCATCAATGCTGCTTGCAGAATTATTTCTGATACTAAAGTAGCATCAGCTAGTAAGCGTAGCGAAAGCCTACAAAATTTTCAGCAAAATGGTGAGTTATCAAGTAGTTTAAATTTAGTATTTGGTAATGAAATTCAAATTGATAGATTAGCAGAATTTGGTGATACTTTGTGTCGAGGTATATGGGGGAAATGGTGCGATCGCGCTAAAGAATATCAAAAAAAGTTTTCTAAAAATCAACGCAAAGTAATCCCAGATTTAGACCCTACTCAAAAATTAGCTGAATATTTAGGTTTATCACAGGAAATAACTGCTATCAAACAAATTCAATCATTAAAGAAAACTGGCGGTGTTCCGCTTGATTGGTACTATATAGCAGCTAGATACTACGAAAACAATCCAGGTAAAGATTTAGCACAAAGTATAGAGCTAATGGAAGGTATGGGAGCTTGTGCAGCTAATCTTATTCAGCCAATTATAGGAGACTTAGAAATTCCTGATGGTTGGGATGATTTGCGAACTTACGTTAGCAGAGTAATCTCATTACCTACAGGAGCAGTTATTGAACCCAAACCAGAGCAATTTTTAGTGGAGTTGAACCGATATCATGCTGCTAAAGTTACAACAGGAAGAGGTAGAGAAAATGTTTGCGCGATGTCCAGTTCTGCTTATACTGTAACTGAACAAATGGAATCAGCAACTTTATTTGCTCCCCAAGTTTACAGCAACCGCCAAATTTTATTCAACACGCAAGCAGCGAAACGGCAAATTTGCTCAATTTGGTCAATTGAAATCATGTTGCGGCAAATTTTGATGAGTAAAACAAATGCTACTGGTGCAGATTTTGAAAGTCAAAAATATCGGTATCTCTATCTCTACCCTACTTATTTCTTTACGCCAGAAACTAATAAATTTCTTCAAAAAGCTTACAATTCAATTGCTCAAACTCGATTTGATGCTGAACTGCGTAAACATTTCGTTTCTAAAGAACAAGTTGCTAATTTCAAAATAGATAATTATCAACAAGTTGATGATTTATTGATTAAGCAGAATATTCAGCCAGAAGATGATCGAACTTTTAAGATAAACTATCCTGAAGATGAAACTTTAACTTTTTTCTTTATCGGTTTACCACCAGGGCGCGATCCAACTGATACCGAATCGTGGATAATGCCAGCTTGGTTAGCTTTAACCTTGCCCTTGGTGATGGATGTTAAAGTTGTGGCATCTGAATCACCTGTACCACCTTTCATCAATGGTGCAGATTTTGAACAAACAACTCTACTCGATGGTGAACATCAAGCTATTCGTTCTTTAGTTAAGAAAGATAGCTATCGATTGGACAGTATTCTACCACGTGAATCACAAAAATTTTCTCCTCTAAATGCACTCACTGCTGCTTACTGTATTCACTTAGAAGTTAACCGGAAAAAAGATGGTAATCCTGACTGGGGTAAATTAGGAGATTTAGCACGCGACTTAGAAACTAATCCTTTATATGTCTTTCATTATCTGAATAAATGGCTAAGAAAACAGGACAAAATTGAAACTGTATCTCTTGCCAAAATTCGATTATATTTTGATTTTTACTACTACTTTGAACCCGAAGGAGACAAAGTGAATCAACTACGTCAACTTACTCAACTCTTCCGTCGATTTTATCGAGCTAAGAGTCAGTACGCCAAAGCAAATGCAATTCTTAAACCAATTGATGAGGCAGCTAACGTAATTTTGAAATTTGATAAAACTTTAGCTAATGATAATCAATGTATCACAGATGTCGTGTATGCACGCGTAGCAAAGCTAATGAATAATGTAAGACGCGGTACGGCTGAGGGAAAACCTACTTTAAAATTAGTTGATGGCAAATGGAAACCTGCTTTAACCCCAGAAGAGGAACGTCAAGCCGTTTATGTGTTTGCTGAGTATTTTGTGAGTGAGATTTTTGAGGGAAGTTTTAAAGGCGATCGCGCACGTTTAGCAGGTACACAATTAAATTTGATTCGAGATACGTGTGAATATTTATACCGCCTTGAAGACGACAAAGAACGTCAAGAAAGGAAAGTTGTTGAACCAGACGAAATTTCTGATATTGAAAATTCAGAAGTAGCTTAAGTTTTTACTAACGTAATCTTATAGGAGACAAAAAAATGCAATTTCTCAAAACTGTTGATGCTAAATTTTTCCACGACGAAATTCCTGCTAAACCAATGGGTAAATATGCTCATTTTATTACTATTCGTGTGACTGAATCTTACCCATTATTTCAAACTGATGGCGAATTAAATAAAGCAAGAGTCCGTGCTGGAGTTAACAATCCAGAACCAATTAGCCGCTTAGCAATGTTTAAACGCAAACAGTCTACACCGGAGCGTTTAACTGGGCGTGAATTATTGCGCAACTATCAGATCGGTGATTGGGAAAAGTGTGATTACAACGTAGATTTTAGTAAAACTACACCCGACTGCATTCTATATGGATTTGCAATTGGTGACTCTGGTTCAGAAAAATCAAAAGTTGTAGTAGACACAGCTTATTCAATTACTTCCTTTGATGATTCACATCTAAATTTTACGCTCAACGCACCATTTGAAAATGGCACTATGAGCCGCAAAGGAGAAGTAACCAGCCGTATTAACAGTCAAGACCACATCTTACCGCAAATTTTCTTTCCAAGTATTGTGACACTAAAAGATCCTACAGAAGCAAGCTTTCTGTATGTTTTTAACAACATTTTACGAACACGTCACTACGGAGCGCAAACAACTCGTACTGGTAGGGTTCGCAATCAATTAATTGGAATAGTATTTGCTGATGGTGAAATTGTAAGCAACTTACGATGGACACAAAAAATCTATGACTTGCTTAAAGATAAAGAGCAAATTAATCCTCCTGATCCACTTAGTGAAGATGATGTTTTACAAGCTGCCAACCACGCAATCACTGAATTAATGACTCAAGAGTGCATTTCTCATAGCGACTTCATTGGTAATAATTTCCAGCCTCTATTAATTGAAGTTAAATCAATTACTGGCGATGAAAATAGACTGAAAGAATTGTTAAATAAAGCGAATACCGAGTCATCTACTTATGCAAAGCAGTACATTCTTAAGCCAGGAAAAGAGAAGAAAGCTGACAATAAAACTAGAGCAAGTGCAGCTAAGGAGTAAAACAAATGGCTTTAATTTATTGCTGTCAATTAGAATTACACGATAGCCTCTACTATGCAACTCGTGAGATTGGAAGACTTTATGAAACAGAGCCAGTGCTTCACAACTATGCTCTTTGTTATGCGCTGGGTTTAGTTGATAGTGAAGTTTACGCGACTACAGTTGTCGAAGAACATTCATATCGTTACTTTTGTCCTGAACAAGTTCCTAAATATAAGGAGCATCTAACACCACTTAATCGGCAAGGAATTTATGTAACTCCAGCGCGTTCAATTGAACATACTGCTATGCTCAATACCTGGAAGTATACTAACAACAACTATCATGTCGAGATGGAAAAGACTCAAAAGAATATCCCTAGTTTTGGTAGGGCAAAAGAAGTTGCGCCGGAAAGTCTATTTGAGTTTTTTGTAATCTGTCAAAAGGAAATTCAATTACCGAAATGGATTCGCCTAGGCAAGTGGATGAGTAAAGCAGAAGTAAAGCAGTTAGATTATTTAGAAGTAAAACCTTCAACCACAGAAGAAAACTTTACTTTTCCTTACCCGCTCAATCCGTTAGATGCGATGTTGACCCATCAAATTATCAGTTACGATGTGGTAAATATGCCTCCTGTTAGCTTGATTCAAAATATCCAGATTCAAGGGCATTGCTATCAGTACGAGCAGTTACAAATCCCTGCTAGAATGCAATACCGTTTTCAAGGATAAGTTACTTGACAGTCACTGAGTAAAAATTGAGAAAGTCAAAGAAGCCTATAATTGCAGACTTTAAATAGATTTTTGAAAACAAATTTATTTTGTTTTGTGTGTTTACTCGCTCACTATGCTTCACATCTCAATTCTTAACTTACTTTCCCAATTTCCTATTCAACCTAGACACCCTAGTAGTAAACATCTCCAGGTATTTTTAAACTTGGTTAGTTCTATCGATAAAACATTAAAAAACTCATCCCCCTGGAACCCACTTTGAAATACTATCATCAACACCCCAATGCCTTTCCCAGCAATTACCTCAAGGATTTGTGTGGAGAAATTCAAGCTTGTTCTTACTTTGCTGTTAATAACCTCAACCGCGACTTTGTCAATACCAAGGGATTTTCTCTAGTATTTCAGCGATCGCACTTGGCAAAAGTAACGCAGCAGTTTCCTTTTTTCAAGCCTTATCTAAATCACGCTCTCCAGCCAAATTGTAATGCTTTTTACCTCAATCCCTTACTACTCAAGGAAGGCTCTCGCGTCGATCCACACGTCGATCGATCGCTACGTTCTTATTGTAAAACCATTGAGCCACCGGCGATCGTCAGCGTTCTTTATGTGCAAGTACCACCCAACTTACAAGGAGGAGAACTAGTACTGTGCTGTAACAAACGCCAAGTTGGGCAAATTAAGCCGCAAACGAATACTTTGCTTTATTTTCAAGGTGACTTAACTCATTCTGTTAATGCTGTGAAAACTCCAGGAACTCGCCTGAGTTTAGTTTGCGAACAGTATAGTTTAAGCGAGGCTGAACTTACAGAAATCCCGCCGTTTACCGTGGAGTCAAGAGTTGTTCAGTCTAAAACGAAGAAGAGATATGCCGCATAGTTTAGTTTTAAATTTACTCCCCAAGTCCCCAATTTATCCTAACTATCTTACAGGAAGACATCTTCATGCATTGTTTTTAACGCTGGTGAGTTCGGTAGATAAAACATTAGGAAATAGCCTCCACGCTTCCAGTGCAGATAAAGCTTTTACTCTTAGCCCTTTACAAACAAATAAATCAAAACATAACTTGCAGTGGGAACATCAACAACCTATCCCTGCTGGTACTCCTTGCTGGTGGAGGATCTCTTTACTCGATGATAGTTTATTTGGCAAACTTACTCAACTATGGCTAAATCTTAATCCAAAATATCCTTGGCATCTTGGTTCGGCTGACTTATACATTACCAGCATTTTAGGTACTCCCCAGTCAACGCAAGCTTGGGCAAATGCAACTACCTATGCACAATTATACGAGCAAGCTTCTGAGATTGAACGCGAACTTGCCTTTCGCTTTTACACTCCTACTTGCTTTCGTCAAGGTGAATTTGATGCTGCTTTACCGACAAGAGAATGCGTTTTCAATAGCTTACTCCATCGTTGGCAAAAACACAGTGGCATCGATTTTGAACCTAATCTTACAGCAGTTATCTTCCCCAGTTATTTCAATATTGGTACTACGATGGTTGCGGATTCTCGCAGTAAGTTTATTGGCTGTATTGGAGAAGTAACCTATCGAATTTTAGGTGAAGTTGATCCGGTAATCATGAAACAAATTAATACTCTAGCTGATTTTGCTCTCTACTGCGGTGCAGGTAGAAAAACAACAATGGGAATGGGAATGCTGCGGAGAATTAAACTTCCAAGAAAATAATCACAAGAATATGCATGATACTGATTATATTCCAATTGCGGCTCTGAATCAATATACATATTGTCCGCATCGATGTTGGCGGATGTTTTGTGCAGGTGAATTTAGCGATAATCAATACACAATCGAAGGCACTAGCTTACACGATCGCGTCCACACATTAGGAGATGGACACCGTGAAGAAACTTGGCAAATTCGCGCAATTTGGTTGAAATCTGAACGCTACGGTTTAATTGGCAAAGCTGATTTAATTGAATCCACTGACGGTCATTTTTATCCGATTGAATACAAACGGGGAAAGAAAGGAGAATGGGATAACGATGAAATGCAAGTTACCGCACAGGCGCTTTGTCTAGAAGATATGACTGGTTCGCCCGTAACGCAGGGATACGTTTACTACGCCCAGTCACATCAGCGTCAATCGGTCAAAATAACGCCAGAATTACGAGAGAGTGCGATCGCTACTATTGAGGCTGTTCATAATTTACTCGAAACAGGCAAAATGCCACCAGCAATATACGGTCAACGTTGTACGGGTTGTAGTTTATATTCGCAGTGCTTACCGCAAGCCACTGCAAAAGTTCAGCGCTATCAAGAAGCTAGTTAATTTTATTTGTAATTAATATGGGTACAGTTTACATTACACAACAAGATGCTTTTATTGGTAAAACTGACGAACGTTTGAGTATCAAAGCCGATAAACAAACTTTATTAGATGTACCATTAATTAAAGTAGATGGTATTGTCATTTTAGGACGCGCTACAGTCTCTCCAGCAGCAGTTTATGAGTTTTTAGAACGTCACATTCCTTTAAGTTTTCTCACAGCTACAGGAAAATATCTTGGACGCTTAGAACCAGAAGTTACTAAAAATATCTTTGTTCGTAAAGCACAATGGCAAGCTATCGGAGAATCTACACAAGCAGTACATATTGTCAAAGGTTTTGTGCGCGGTAAACTCAAAAATTACCGCAATGCATTATTACGCGCTCAACGCTCAAATACTGAACTTGACTTAAATAACAGTATCACGCGCTTAGAACAAGCGATCGCACCCCTAGACAAAACAAACACAATTGCTTCATTGCGTGGTTTAGAAGGTGCGGGTAGTGCTGCATACTTTGGTAGTTTGAATCAACTCATTCGTGCAGAAGGCTTTACATTTGAATCTCGACGCCGAAGACCGCCAACTGATCCTGTTAATGCTTTACTAAGTTTAGGCTATGCTTTACTTCGCCATGATGTGCAAAGTGCTGTCAACATCGTCGGATTTGATGCTTATCTAGGATATCTGCACGTCGAACGTTACGGTCGTCCTTCGTTGGCATTAGACTTGATGGAAGAATTTCGCCCTTTAGTTGTCGATGCAGTTGTGTTATCTGCGTTGAATAAGCGATCGCTTCTACCAACAGATTTCACCACCGAACCGTTAAGTCATGCTGTGTCTCTTACTACAGAAGGGTTACGAACATTTTTGCGGTTGTACGAACAGAAGAAACAATCTAAATTTAAGCATCCGGTATTAGGGCGACAGTGTACATACCAAGAAGCATTTGAAATTCAAGCGCGGTTATTAGCTAAATACCTGATGGGTGAAACAGATAAGTATCCTCCTTTAGTACTGAAGTAGAGGAGGCAATGAAATGTATATCGTTGTGTCTTATGATGTTTCTGAAGATAAGCGTCGCACCAAGATTCACTCAATTCTCAAATCTTACGGTCAGTGGGTACAATACAGTATTTTTGAATGTAACTTAACCGATGGTCAGTATGCGAGAATGCGATCGCGTTTATCCAAACTGATCAAAGCCGAAGACAGCATTCGGTTTTACTTTCTGTGTGGATGTTGTCAAGGTAAAGTAGAAAGACTTGGTGGAGAACAACCACGCGATGAAACAATCTTTTTTGCTTAGGTGAAACATTATTTGCGCGGAAGGGTAGCTGTTTATTCCTAGTTAGGCTTAAACAAGCCACGAAAGCCTTTATATAGAAGTATTATAAGCCTCTCTGTTCTGCCTCTAGATCCGCGCATTTTCTCAAATGCTCATCAGATATAACTTATCGCTTGTCATCCCACCTATTTATCTGTCTTCTTGATTTAGAAATGCTATATTGGCGTCTATATCGCGCAACTGCACCATGAAAACTACATACTGTAAACTTTTCAGCCACCTGCGATTTCAATTAACATAAATCCTTATCAGGGATTGAAAGCTAAACTAACAATAAGATAACCTAGGGGTAGTCGTAATTTCAATTAACATAAATCCTTATCAGGGATTGAAAGAGACTAGACATTGAGGTTTATTCCTTAGTAACAGATTTCAATTAACATAAATCCTTATCAGGGATTGAAAGAACCAAGTCCAAGCGCTTAGACGCCATTTGAGATTATTTCAATTAACATAAATCCTTATCAGGGATTGAAAGGGAGTCTGTACCAAAACGAGCATCACTGCTACCCATTTCAATTAACATAAATCCTTATCAGGGATTGAAAGTATTGAGCTAAAGCGATCGCAGTGGGGTAGCAATCCGGCATTTCAATTAACATAAATCCTTATCAGGGATTGAAAGGTTAAAACTCCAATTGATACGGGACTAACCACATATTTCAATTAACATAAATCCTTATCAGGGATTGAAAGCCAAGAAAGTGAAAAAGCAGAACGAGAGCTAACAATTTCAATTAACATAAATCCTTATCAGGGATTGAAAGAAAAACAAGCGGCGCAGAACTGGAAGCTAATGCAATTTCAATTAACATAAATCCTTATCAGGGATTGAAAGTGATGTGCAAACAGCTATAAATGCTGAAAGGGCAGAATTTCAATTAACATAAATCCTTATCAGGGATTGAAAGGAAAAAGATTATAACATGGGTTAGGGATATTTTATTTCAATTAACATAAATCCTTATCAGGGATTGAAAGAGGGATAGAGCGCGAAATTATTCAGAACAATATCATTTCAATTAACATAAATCCTTATCAGGGATTGAAAGGGATTTGATCGCGCCCAAAATGCGATCTTAAGCGATTTCAATTAACATAAATCCTTATCAGGGATTGAAAGCTGTGCAATTAAATTATGAATGGCAAACTTTAGCCGATTTCAATTAACATAAATCCTTATCAGGGATTGAAAGTTAAAACTCATCAACAAAATAATTATGCTACTTTGAATTTCAATTAACATAAATCCTTATCAGGGATTGAAAGGGATAGGCTTCTTTCCATTCCTCAAATGTTAATGAATTTCAATTAACATAAATCCTTATCAGGGATTGAAAGGCTGTTTGTGCTGCATTGATTCCAAAGTGCCGAGCATTTCAATTAACATAAATCCTTATCAGGGATTGAAAGTTGTAGAGGTTGGCTTTTCCCTTGCGTGTTTTTGATTTCAATTAACATAAATCCTTATCAGGGATTGAAAGATTTCAAGTACAGTACCACGCAGACAACTCAATATTTCAATTAACATAAATCCTTATCAGGGATTGAAAGATGGGCATCTAATCGTGGGAATACAATCCGCAAATTTCAATTAACATAAATCCTTATCAGGGATTGAAAGGATTACCAATTCCAACTTGGCATTGTCAGGAAAACTGACATTTCAATTAACATAAATCCTTATCAGGGATTGAAAGCTTTAATTTAGCGATAATCGGGGCGTAGCCATTGAATTTCAATTAACATAAATCCTTATCAGGGATTGAAAGCCAATTTTTGCGAGTTCATCTAATCCTTTTTGGTATTTCAATTAACATAAATCCTTATCAGGGATTGAAAGGGTTCATTCTCGCCATAGTCTTTAAATACTCTACCATTTCAATTAACATAAATCCTTATCAGGGATTGAAAGATTTCCTGCATTCCAAGTAGCAAATATTTGTTGTATTTCAATTAACATAAATCCTTATCAGGGATTGAAAGGAACCCAGTCACCAAGATTCTAAAATGACGATACGATTTCAATTAACATAAATCCTTATCAGGGATTGAAACAGTCTGTAGATGAGGCGATCGCTGAATTTATGAGTATTTCAATTAACATAAATCCTTATCAGGGATTGAAACGATGAGTTGCGCGATCGCCTTAGCTGGATGAATAAATATTTCAATTAACATAAATCCTTATCAGGGATTGAAACAATTTTCTAGCCATGCGTACACGCCACCAATAGTTTATTTCAATTAACATAAATCCTTATCAGGGATTGAAACTTAGTAATTCTGTTTTTGCTTTCACTCGTCCTAGTTTCATTTCAATTAACATAAATCCTTATCAGGGATTGAAACCCAATATAACATATTCATCAATCTTCCCAAGATTTTATATACATTTCAATTAACATAAATCCTTATCAGGGATTGAAACAAAGTTATTGACGGCGTTCACCCAAGCTTTTCCATTTCAATTAACATAAATCCTTCTCAGGGATTGAAACATTTACATCAGCAACAACTGCAACTTACTTTCGACATTTCAATTAACATAAATCCTTATCAGGGATTGAAACTGCAAAATGGCACAAAAATGAGCTTTGATTGCTGATTTCAATTAACATAAATCCTTATCAGGGATTGAAACGAATAGCTCAACCAACGCTTTATCTGATAGCGGTTTGTAAATTTCAATTAACATAAATCCTTATCAGGGATTGAAACTTCCGCCGTTTTCAAACTGCATTTGACCGATTCTATTTCAATTAACATAAATCCTTATCAGGGATTGAAACAACTTACAACCCTGCAGACGCAACTGAGACTTATATTTCAATTAACATAAATCCTTCTCAGGGATTGAAACACGTTGAAAGCAAGTTCATTCACATCTATTCAAGGATTTCAATTAACATAAATCCTTCTCAGGGGTTGAAACTACCTAAAATTAAATGAAGCTTCAGGCACAACTATTTCAATTAACATAAATCCTTATCAGGGATTGAAACAACACATCAAAAGTAACAGAAGTCATGGTGTATTATTTCAATTAACATAAATCCTTATCAGGGATTAAAACTTCAAGATATCGCGATTTTGATAGGGCTTCCAGTATTTCAATTAACAAAAATCCTTATCAGAAATTCAAACCCATTTGCTACTATATCTACTTATTTTTCTTACATAACACAGTTGAGTCCAAGGCTTGGATATATTGTAAAACCCTGGACTTTGACAAGCATTCTTATTCCAATACTTTTTCTAAGGTACTTCGATTGGAATCAAAGTATTTTCTGGTAGATAACTGCGGAAACTACCTTCATCTGCCAACAATAAAACCAATCGTAATGGATAATCTGGAGGCATTTGTAAATCAGCCCACGGAACAGCAACTTCCAAACATTTATTCAATGCTACAGTGGCGCGACTATAGCGCGGATGCCATTGATGGTGTTCTCCAGCCTCTTGAAAATGAACTGACTGAGTGAGCAAGTTAATTTCTAGCTGGTGATGATACAAATAGTTTATCGGAGCTTCATTCGGGATATCATCTAGTGGCACTGGGCTATTGTGCATTGTGCGATCAGGATAAAACCATAGTAAATGTAATTCTGAAGGTAAGTCACGCCCTGGTTGTACCCCCTGCTTTAAATCTACTCGCAGATAGAAATTTAGGTGATCTACCCCGTACCATAGACGCTGGATTGCACTGCTTTTGTGCATTGTTCCTCGCGCCCCACCAACTTCTAAACGTCCAGCCCGATCCCAGTCTTGCTCATCACCCATACCATCAATCACAGGATGTATAAAGCCTTGAGGACGATGATCGGCTTGAACTTCGTGAGATTCTACAGGTAGGCGCAAATACGGCGGAATCGGTTCATTTAGTGCTTGGTAAATTCCGCACAAATGTTCGCGAAATAGTTGATCAAAAATAGCATCTTGATTTGAAGTATGACCTTCGCCAAACCACCAAAACCAATCAGAACCTTCAGCCGCATACAAAGCTTCCCACGCTTCAGGATTATTTTCTTCCGTTGCTTCGGGATGTTTGGCAAGTACAGCCCTAGCCTCAGCTAACATATCCCAAGCGCGATTCTTAGCAGGATCGCCGATCCACGTTGTAAAGCTACCATCTACCCAAGAACCACTGTGTAGTTGTTCTCCTGGAATTGTTACAGTTGGAGGAAACTGTTCGATGAATTCTGAGACAGTGACAAGCTTAATGTGAGGATGATTGCTGAGAGTTTGATACAAATTCTCCAAGAACGGCTTACCATCTTGCGGATAAAATTCCCAGCAGTTTTCGCCATCCAGCGCGATTGTAACTAACCACGGCTGTTCAGGTTGACGATGTTTGTGCGAGTGCGCGATCGCTTCTAAGTGTCCGACTAAATCTGTCGCTGCTTGCTTAGAAGGCATTGAACCGTAAGTAAAACCAATTAAATCTGATAAGCGGTGATCGCGAAAGACAATCGATAAATCACCTGCTGGAGTTTCTAAACGATACGGACGATACAGCAATTCGGGTTCGCACACGTTTCCTGCACCATCACGGTGGAAAAAGTGATGCAGTGTCCAGCCCAAAACAGCTTCATCAGAGATGATCCAGTTGAAACCTTGTTTAACAATATAAGGCAAAATTTCAGGACTCACCGATTGTTCGGAAGGCCATAATCCACGAGGTTCTCGCCCAAAGCGATCTTGATACAATTCCCATGCTTTATACAAGTGTCGAGGAATATCTTCTGCCCACTGATATCGGTGTTGAGGCAATGTCATATTCGGTACAGCGACACGTCCCGCATCAGTATCTGCAAGTAACGGCAAAATTGGGTGCGTGTAAGGCGTTGTGGTGACTTCCAACTGCCCAGCGTCTTGCATATCTCGGTGTTGGGGAATAATTCTACCCAAGATGTCGCGTTGCTTGGAGTAGATCCGCTGGCGATCGCTTAAAGTAAAATTCCGCCCTTGTTGTAACCACGCCGCAATTTCTGGATCGTCCCAAAACAACGGATCGATCCATGCTAAATTATGCCATGCTAGTAAATCGCTATAATCTTGCAACTGCCAATTTTCTAGACACCACGCTTTGCCTTGTTCTTGTTTTTGGTGGTACAACTGGGCATAACGTGGATGCGGATCAATTAGTGTGTGGTGATTCGCATCAAAAAAATGTTCAATAATAAACTGTTTTTGTTGTTGAGAGAGTTGCTCTGTTGGCGTCAAGCTGACAGCTAAATACGGGTCAAACGCCGTGCCATTGATATAATCTTCGAGTTGCAAAATCAACGAAGGTACTAAGTTTACCGTTTGATGCAACTTCGGATAGCGTGCTAACAGTAACACTAAATCTAGATAATCTTTTGTGCCATGCAGCCGTACCCAGGGTAATCGGTATTGACTGTGTGCAGACAATATGCTGCTATCTCGACCTTTGTACAGAGGCTGGTGTTGGTGCCAAACAAATGCAACGTATAGAGGATGCGCCATAAGCTAAGGGCTAGAGGCTAGGTATTACTAGGTTTACCAGGTCAGAAAGAAAAACTATGATATTTTCTTAACCACTTTAGCCTAATTTACCTTCCTAGTCCCTAGTCCCTTTTACTTAATTAACTACAGCACTTGCTCAACTTCAGCAATTTCTGGAATCATTTCTCGTAAACGGCGCTCAATTCCCATTCTCAGCGTCATTGTTGAGCTAGGACAACTACCACAGGCTCCTTGAAGCCGTAATTTGACAACAGGACCATCGAGTTCTACTAACTCTACATTACCACCATCAGACATCAGGTAAGGACGCAATTCATCCAGAACTGTTTCCACGTTATTTGTTGTCAGTTCCATTAATTTAGACCTCGTTCAGCTTGCAAATGTTGATAAGTTGATCCTAGATCTAATTTACGCGATCGCGGAGCGTGGGCTTGGCGCGATCGCCGATACAACCACTAGTTCAATCATGCCTATACAGCTGCTGGTTCGAGCAACTTAATATTTGAGAAATTGAATTCTGTTGTAGTCCGTTTGCCATTTTCATACGAGTGCACAACCTGCTTGGTCATAACATAGTAGTCGCCGACTTTCTCGTAAGTATCTTCAAAATTCAAAACTCTCATCACATCGTTTGTTTGCGGATTGCGAAACACGGCATCATAGCGCGATGCAACATAACCTTTTCCGGTGTCTAAGCTTTCGTGAGTATCAATCACAAACGCCATACGCCCCATAACGCGACTCACTTGGCAAATTTCTGTACCGCGAATTTTGTAGTTAGACCCCATTGAGTCACCCTTCACTAAGATCTCAACAGCACCTGAAGAGTCAGTTTCACCTAGATTGAATTCGTGCTTGCTATGCGACTGCTCAAAACTAGAGCGCTTGCGATGCGTGACAATATCTCTTAGTTGCGTGTAGACACTCTCTTGCACTTCTTCGTTGTCAATATCTGTGACTTCTACACTCCAATCCTGATTGATGCGTACGTGACCTGTGTAGACTTCAGACTCTTGCTTTAACTCTACATCAGCACTATATCCAGGAAAGTTTTCATCCCAGGTATAGCGATTCTCGTAAGCACTTTTAAATAGTTCAGTGGCACTTAATTGCTGTGTCATGTAATCATTCTGACTTCAACTGTACTATTATCTCTTGTTTGAGAGGTGAGGAGTGAGTGATTAGTGGCTAGTGGGGGTGTTGGCGAGTGTTTGAGTAGTAGAGTAGGAGTGTGGGAGAGACGAAAATGCTATTTTTCCCTCTTACCCTACAACCCTCTTACCCGCCTACCCTCTGCCTCTATCTCATTCAGTAGTTGGTGGAGATTCTGATGTAGCTTGTGATGCACCTGATTGCTGTAACCGTAGTGCCTCTTGCGCTGAAACACCTTCGCTTGCAGAGCCAATGTACCACAAGGCAGCTGCGGCTTCTGCACGAGTTACCGTTTTCTTGGGTTGAAACAGCGTCGTATAGCCAAAAACGCGGCGAATGTTTGAGCGATCGCTATTTTGAAAATCTGCTAAGACGGCTTGTAATGCTCTTGGTTCAATTTTTGCTGCATCTTGAAAACCCCACGTTTGCTGTACTGCCTCTACTGAAGCATTAGGGAGCGAGGAGCGCGTATCTAGCGGAACTTTCCATAAAATCATTTGTTCCCGCGTTAACGGTGCATCAGGGCGAAATAGCACGGTTGTTGAACTCCCTGAGAGTGGACTAGGAATTAAACCTGCTTCTGCTAAACCCTGGATTATGGGAAAATCTGCATCGGATGACGGTACATCTTGAAATGCTGGTTGGGCAGAAGCAGATGCCTCGCGAATTTGTTGCGCAGGGCTATTAGCATAAAGTTGGTTATTTGCAGCAACTAACCAACGCGCATACTCTCGCCGTGTTATAGTTTTGTTCGGTTCAAATTGATTTGTAGAAGCACTACTTTTAGATGTTGCTTGCAGTGGCAGCGCACCTAATGCTGTTAGGTCTTGGAGATACTGACGCAGTTCTTGTGGTGCTTGGTTGGTATCGTTGAAAGTTTGTGCAGTATTTGTTTGTTGTGTAGTGTTATCTACAGTTTGTGCTGTTTGATTGTTTTGCTGCGATCGCACTGGACCAATAAAATCTGCATCTCCTGGTTGTGGTACGTTGTCTGTCTCAGCCGATGTTGATGGACTAGCTGTAGCCGTGGTATCGCGAGTGTATTGTATTGTAAATTCTGTATTTCCTGCTACGTTTGACTCAGTAGTACTGCTTTGATTGATCGTTGCCGGAATTGTTAGTGTAACGCGCAACCCGTTTTGCTGTGCTTCTAATATTCCCTCTTGAGTTGACTGACTCACATCCCAATTATTTGTCTGAAACTCGTTTTGATAAAAGCTTTGAACAGCATTCGTGGGGTCAGAGGTTGCCCAGCGCGTTGTTGATTGTGTTGCTTCCTGCAATTGAGCATTCGGATAACGCGGAATTTCTGGCGGAAAGTCTGCTGGTAGCTGAATATCGGGATTTGGAGTAGGTTGATTGTTGTTATTCCCTGTACCAAAGGCGATCGCAGGGTTATTCTCCAATCTGGGATCTGCAGCTAACATCTGCTCTAGACTTCTGCCAGATTGACTATTCGCACAGGCACTCACAGATGCCAATAAGACAGCTATACTGGCTACTCGGAAAAAGCATCTTGATGTCAACACAGTCGTTTAGAGAAGATACCGTCACTTCTTACGCTAACGTAATTTTTTGAGAGTTGCTGACACTGCTTATGCAGAAGGTTATGGGTGACTAGCTGGACAATATTTTTTTGTATGTTTTTTTACCAAATCAGGGAGATTTTGATGAGATGGTAGATGAGTTATGGAAAACTTGTGATTTGCCTAGTATCCAAAAGACAAAATAAATATTAAATTTAAGTATAAGATATTAGCAAGCTTAACCTGTTTCCTGTGCTGCAACAAAATTTCATGCAGGTTTTTCCTCAAAAGCTTAGCGATCGCGCACCGCTTCAGCTATTGCTGTTTGTTGATGAACGTTCCGGTTCCCAGCAACAGAATCAGCAAATATATCACTACCTCAAAGAGTTACAAGAAAAATATGTATTTGAACTTCAAAGTATTGACGTTGGCGAACAGCCTTATTTTGCAGAACACTTTAAATTAGTTGCTACACCAGCACTGATTAAAATTTATCCAGAACCACGGCAAACTTTAGCTGGCAGTAATTTAATTGCTCAACTACAATCTTGGTGGCCGCGTTGGCAACAAGCGATCGCAGAGAAATTAGAAAATAACAGCAAATCAGATATTACATCATCACAAGATGGTGTGTGTTCAATTGCCGATTCAGCAGAAGCAATGCTGATGGCAGACGAAATTTTTAGCTTAAAACGCGAACAAGAAAAATTATTAGAACAACTACATTTTAAAGAACAAGTCATTGCCATGCTGGCACACGATCTGCGGAATCCTCTGACTGCTGTATCGATTGCCCTGGAAACTCTAGAAACAAATTTAAATCCACGTCAAGGACAACCTCAACTCACACCAAATCTAATTGCACAGTTATTGAAGCAAGCTCGGACGCAAGCAAAGTCAATTGATAAAATGATTGCTGGGTTGTTGCAAGCAGCGCGTGGAAGTGCAGCTGAATTAAATATTCAGCCACAGAAGTTAGAACTACAGCAACTTTGTCACGATGTCCTCACCCAATTAAGCGATCGCGCGAATGACAAAAATCAGAAAGTAGAAACTGATATTCCCCACGATTTACCACGTATTTATGCCGATCAAGAAAGAGTTCGCCAAGTTCTAATCAACTTGTTGGATAATGCAATCAAGTACACGCCAACAAATGGCACTATCCGAGTTTCTGCGCTACATCGCACAACTCAAAAAATTCAATTGAGTATTTGTGACACAGGTCCTGGAATCCCTGAGGAAAACCGCGATCGCATCTTTGAAAACCATTTTCGCTTAGAAAGAGACCAAGCAAAAGATGGCTATGGAATTGGTCTTTGTCTGTGCCAGCGAATTATTAGAGCACACTATGGTCAAATTTGGGTAGATTGCCCACCCACAGGTGGCTCTTGCTTTCACTTCACGCTACCAGTTTATCCAACTTGAAGATGTTTTCTCAAACCGAAACTAGCTGCTTGTTTGGGCGTATCTTTTAAGAGCAGCAATAATTTGAGTATTAGCTGTAGGGAAAGAATACTGCTCAATTTCGTTTAAACTGACCCAGAGAACTTCATCGCATTCGATTGGCATTGGCTCACCAGATAAATGCTTGCACAAATGTACTGTTAAAGTCACTTGTAAGTGTGGGTAAGTGTAGTCAATTGTAATTAAATGTTCGCCAACGTCAATTTCAATTCCTAATTCTTCTTTAATTTCTCTTCTAATACACTCTTCCACCGTTTCTCCTGGCTCAATCTTACCACCAGGAAATTCCCATAGTCCGCCCAACTTTCCTTCTGGACGACGGCGATCTATCAGAATTTGTTTTTGGTCATTCCAAACAACAGCAACACCGATAATTTTATGCGGAACTATCACCCAGAAACCTCTTAATGGAGTTATCGAGCGTACAGATATATAGTCATCTATTCAACTACTACTGGCAATAGTATCTGTTGAGTTGTGAATACTGGTAATCTCTCTGCCAAAATTATATAACTCGGCTGAGCGAGATGTTTGCTTGCCGAGTTCATTGTTGGTTAGATATAGGGTGTACTATATGCTGCAGCGATGTTCGATGTAACATAGTACAAGTACAATCATAGCTATTCATGTGCTGAGTTACTGGCTTCAGCTGCTTGCAGAGATTTCTCAAATAGCATCCTTTGCTCTGCATTACGCAAGAAATAACCGCTCATCATTGCTGACGCTAGCAGACGCCCTAGATTCTCGCGGGTTGTTGTAATGCTAACGTTGAAATTTTCTGGAGGCAAATTTCCTAGAAGTCCGATAATATTGCGTTCCATAATTTGAAACACTTCCCCAGAAGTAGGTTTAGAGAGTTGATTAACGGATTCTGGACTTAGCCCTTGAACATACTGCCATAATAGACCGCTGTTCTCTTCGCCA
Source organism: Gloeocapsopsis sp. IPPAS B-1203 (assembly GCF_002749975.1). NCBI lineage: Bacteria > Bacillati > Cyanobacteriota > Cyanophyceae > Chroococcidiopsidales > Chroococcidiopsidaceae > Gloeocapsopsis > Gloeocapsopsis sp. IPPAS B-1203. The sequence goes on from NZ_PEIG01000021.1 coordinate 78,312, forward strand.
TCAAAAAATCTTGAAGCTTGGTTAGATACGTCGCTCACTGGTACCTCCGGTTTAGCTATAGTCTATTCTCAATTGAGAGGCTTGACTATGCTGTTAAAAATTGAACTAACTATCGTTTTCTTCTGCAAACTAATGTAACAAGCTCTAATGCTTGCTGTAGTTGGTGAAACCGAACACGACGGTGACGGATTCTCTCACCCTGAGAAGACAAGGGTAGGCGGGTAGTAGGGTAGTAAGGAAAAAACAGCTAATTAAATCTCTCAATCTCTACAACTCGCCAACTCTACAACACTCTTTCTAGCTTGCTAAGTACTGATCCATATCAGCTTTGCGTTTGCGCAGCTTTGTGAGGGCTTCACGCTCAATTTGGCGAACACGTTCGCGACTAATATTGAGGCGATCGCCAATTTTTGCTAGTGTCATTGATTGTCCATCGACTAAACCAAAACGGAGTGACAATACCTCACGTTGCTGTGGTGTCAGATCTGCCATCATCTGTTCAATGTCAGTAGACATACACGATTGCAGCACAAAATCTTCTGGAGAAACGCCGGTATCTTCTAACAACTCTCCGAGTTCTGTATCGTGATTATCTCCTACACGTAGGTCTAAAGATAATGGTAGTCGCGCCCGTTCTAAATATTCTCTTACCTGTTTGGGAGTTAACTCCAGTTCAGTGGCTAACTCGGAAATGGTAGCAGCACGCCCTAGTTGCTGAGATAGCTGTCGCTGTGCTTTTTTGATTTTATTCAGCTTCTCGGTGATGTGAATTGGTAGCCGAATTGTTCGACCTTTTTCTGCGATCGCCCGCGTAATTGCTTGACGAATCCACCAGTAAGCATACGTTGAAAACCGATATCCCTTTGTCGGGTCAAACTTTTCTACACCACGCTGCATCCCAATGGTTCCTTCTTGAATCAAGTCCAACAAGTCCACGTTACGCTTGATGTATTTTTTAGCTACCGACACAACTAGTCGGAGATTTGCCTCTACCATTTTTCGTTTGGCAATTTCTCCTAAAGCGATCGCCTTGCTAATTTCAGCAGGATTTATCCCCGCAGTTGCAGCCCACTCTTCTAGGGACGGTTCTCGATTTAACTCGACACTGAGAGTCTCTTTGATTTCTTGCAGGGCAGTTGAGCGCTGCACTTGTTTGCCATACAATATTTCTTGCTCGTGGGTTAAAAGTGGTACACGACCAATTTCTCGCAGATAAGTCCGCACGAGGTCTGTGGCTGTCTGAGCAGTCTTCATGGCACTACGCTAGTAAATTGATAATCAGAGGTTTGGCGAGATGGTGCAATCATTGACTGGCAACTTTTATGCAAAGTCACACTCAACAAAGATTAAATGATTGTTGATTATGAACAACTTAAGTGTTTGACCCCAAAGTTTGACCAAATTTGAACTTGGAAACGATAACTCGAGACAAAGTAGCTAAAACTTGTCTTGTCACCACTTCATTAAATTTGAATACTCCTATGTTAACTATTGTAACCTTTATTAGTCCAGTGTTGCTAATTTTCAGTGTTTGAACTCCCAGGGTAAGTGCTAAATTATCACGCTGCTGTTGTACTCCCCACCGAGCTAATAGCTGAACTGAGTTGCTACAAAGTTAGTCTGACTGATTTTTTTCTACAGCCTAACTACTAATCGTTCTCACAATTGCATCTTGGAAAACAAAACGTTGTAAAGTTTGATTTAATTTTTTGCTAGTTGTACTTAGGATGTTTATTTTAATGCAGGAATTGAATTTTCTGCCGTAAATTTGGTTTAGATACATTTCTTTACATTCTATTAGTTAAAAATGAGAGTTATGATATATGTGTATTTTTAGTTACCTTGTTTTTACTTACTTATAGCCTGTTAATGACGAGAGCAGTTGTGATTCATAGAGTTTTTGAATTACATAAAGTCCTACTACATCTAAAATACCGAAGTTAAATAATACAGCAGAATTTAGAAAGCCTTCTTGAAACTTCTAAACTCTTTATATCTTTAGGGAAGATATTTCATAATACTAAATGTTGCAACAAGCCATAGATTTAGGTAAAAGTTATGATAATTCGACAAAAAGATGCGACAGCTTAGTTCTCCAAGCCTTTATCAACCGAGTGTTGTGTAGTTCCCTGAAATAGGCAAATTTAGAATTACAGCCAAGCCGCCGCAGTATAAATAGAGCACATAGCCCTTCCTTTGGGCTACATATATCCGATTCTTACCTAGCACTGATGTAATCTTGAATCGCCTTCACACTCAAAGGCGTTGCTTGTAAAGAACGGATAGCCGCAGCAGTTGCTTTAGCACCAGCGATTGTTGTGATGATTGGAATTTTATAAGCTAGTGCAGTGCGACGAATTAGGCGCGCGTCAGTTTGGGCTTCTTCGCCAGAGGGAGTATTGATAATCAGTTGAATTTGTCGGTTCTTAATTGAATCTAGAACATTCGGGCGTCCCTCATGAAGCTTCAGAATTAATTCAACATCTAAACCATGCTCTTTGAGAACCCGCCGCGTACCGTCAGTCGCAACAACTTTAAAACCTAAATCGATGAAATCTTTGACAACAGGGACAACAAGTGTTTTATCGCGATCGCTCATTGAGACAAACACCGTACCCTGACGCGGTAGTGTTTCGCCAGCGCCTAATTCTGCTTTAGCAAAGGCTTTACCAAAATCACTGTCAATGCCCATAACTTCACCAGTCGAGCGCATTTCTGGTCCTAAAATCGTATCTGTACCAGGAAACTTATTAAATGGCAGTACAGCTTCTTTCACTGCGATGTGATTTGGCAAAGGTTCCTGCATAAAATTAAGTGATTCTAGTGTTTCACCTGACATAATCAACGATGCCATTTTTGCTAGGGGAATACCCGTTGTCTTGGACACAAAAGGAACCGTCCGCGAAGCACGGGGATTTGCTTCTAGGATGTAAACTTGAGGATTATAACCGTGAGCGCCGACAACCGCGAATTGAATGTTCATTAATCCAATTACTTGGAGTCGCTGCGCTAGTTGAACAGTCCAAGTCCGGATTTTATTTAATACCGAAGATGGTAGCGAAATTGCTGGTAAAGAACACGCTGAATCACCTGAGTGAATTCCTGCTTGTTCAATGTGTTCCATAATTCCGCCAATGACAACTTTACCTGTGCTGTCGGCGATCGCATCGACATCAACTTCAATCGCATTTTCGAGAAACTTGTCGATTAAAATCGGGTGATCTGGCTCTACTTGTACCGCAAATGTCATGTAGCGTTCGAGATCTGTATCCGAGTAAACTATTTCCATCGCCCGTCCGCCTAAGACGTAACTCGGACGCACAACAACCGGATAACCAATGCGACTAGCGATCGCCAGGGCATCTTGATAACTGCGTGCAATTCCATTCGGTGGTTGGGCAATATCTAACTCGTTTAATATCTTCTCAAACCGTTCGCGATCTTCAGCAGTATCGATTGAATCAGGAGAAGTTCCCCAAATCCGAGTCGGAAGCAATTCTTTGACTTCTGGGCGGTTTAAATATTCTTGTAACGGTACTGCCAATTTAAGTGGTGTTTGTCCGCCAAATTGAATGATGACTCCGACAGGCTGTTCTGCCTCAATGATATTTAATACATCTTCTTTGGTGAGCGGTTCAAAGTAAAGGCGATCGCTCGTATCGTAGTCTGTCGAGACGGTTTCGGGGTTTGAGTTTACCATAATTGTTTCAAACCCTGCGGCTTTAAGCGCATAGCTTGCATGACAACAACAATAGTCAAATTCAATACCTTGTCCAATGCGGTTAGGACCACCACCTAGAATCATGACTTTTTGTTTATCTGATGGTTGAACTTCGGATTCTGCTTCGTAGGTGGAGTAGTGGTAGGGAGTATACGCTTCAAATTCTGCGGCGCAGGTATCTACTGTTTTGTAAACGGGGACGACACCAAGTTGTTTGCGATACTCGCGTACTGCATCTTCGGTTGTTTTCGTTGCAAAGGCAATTTGGCGATCGCTAAATCCCTGACGCTTGACTCCATAGAGTTGCTCTTTTGTCAACTTCTCCAAGGGCGTCCGCTTCAGAAATTTCTCTGTGTCGAGCAACTGCTGCATTTTATCTAAGAACCAGGGGTCAATTCCCGTAAGTTCGTAAATATCTTCAGTACTTAGCCCAAGCTGCATGGCATGACGTACTGCAAAAATTCGTTCAGGGTTTGGCGTGCGCAGTTGAGCGCGAATTTGTTCGCCACTAGGAAGTTTTTCAGAGCGATCGCATCCCCAGCCAGCGCGTCCAGTTTCAAGCGATCGCAAGGCTTTTTGGAACGATTCTTGAAACGTCCGTCCAATTGCCATAGCTTCTCCTACTGACTTCATTTGTGTCGTCAGTACAGGTTCAGAACCAGGGAATTTTTCAAAGGCAAAGCGAGGAATTTTTGTAACTACATAGTCAATGGTTGGTTCAAATGACGCTGGAGTTTTCTTGGTGATATCGTTTTTGATTTCATCGAGCGTGTAACCAACGGCTAGTTTGGCGGCGAATTTAGCGATCGGGAAACCTGTAGCTTTAGACGCCAAAGCCGAACTGCGCGAGACGCGGGGGTTCATCTCAATCACGATGACATCGCCATTAACCGGATTCACTGCAAATTGAATATTAGAACCGCCTGTTTCTACACCAATTTCACGAATAATCTGAATCGAAGCATCGCGGAGGCGTTGATATTCTTTATCTGTAAGCGTTTGGGCAGGAGCAACCGTAATTGAATCTCCGGTGTGAATTCCCATCGGATCGAGGTTTTCGATTGAGCAAATAATCACGACATTATCTGCCAAGTCGCGCATCACTTCGAGTTCGTATTCTTTCCAGCCTAATAGCGATTGTTCAATCAAAATTTGGGAAACTGGACTGGCATCAATTCCCCCTTGTGCCATTATTTCAAACTCTTCTTGGTTGTAGGAGATACCACCACCACTACCGCCCATTGTAAAGGCAGGGCGAATAATCAGGGGATAGCTACCAATTGTGAGCGCGATCGCTTTTGCTTCATCAACCGTAGAAGCGATACCGGAGGGACACACACCCACTCCGATTTTTTCCATTGCCTGTTTAAATAGTTGCCGATCTTCAGCTTTTTCAATTGCAGGGAGCTTCGCACCGATTAACTCAACGCCATACTTTTCTAAAACTCCATTCTTTGACAAAGCTACAGCAATATTGAGCGCCGTTTGTCCGCCCATTGTTGGTAACAGAGCTTCAGGGCGCTCTTTGGCAATAATTTTCTCAACAATTTCCGGTGTCAGCGGTTCAATGTATGTCCTGTCCGCTGTCTCCGGATCAGTCATAATTGTTGCCGGATTTGAGTTCACCAGCACCACCTGATATCCTTCTTCGCGGAGTGCTTTACAGGCTTGCGTACCGGAGTAATCAAACTCGCAAGCTTGTCCAATCACAATTGGACCGGAGCCAAGCAATAGAATTTTATGGATATCGTCGCGGCGGGGCATAGTCTTTCTACCTAGAGAAGGAATTTTTGAATCCTGATTATTTTAAGCGGCAATGCCCCTATTAATTGTGGTTTATTTAGCAAGTTTTCCAAGATTTGATGACTTAGTGAGAAGTCAGGGGTCAGAGATCGGGGGTCAAAGAAGAAATTCGTTGCAATCACTTACTCTACTAACCACTTCTTTCA
>NZ_PEIG01000022.1 GCF_002749975.1 Gloeocapsopsis sp. IPPAS B-1203
ACGATATCGGCGACTCAGCAAGGATTATGAGTGTTTACCGGAGACATCCGAAGCTTTCATCTACTCTACGTCTCTACGTATACTTCTGCATAGATTGGCATAATTTGCTACTTCTCAAACATCCTCTTAGACCATTTGGTTTTGAGGTTGCTACATATGGATGAGCTGGGGAAGCTAGAGAAGTTGGGGGAGCAGGGAAAGAAAAGAAATTAGAAAATTATAATTTGTCACAACCATTTTTCAAGTTGGTATTAAAAACAACAGCAGCGCAGCGAACCAGATTAATAAATAGTCCGTGGGATTGGAATGATTTAGCAACCTAGGTGTTGCAATGTAGCAACACCCAACTATGTCGCCGCTGCTCTGAAGTAGAAGGCATTCGGGTATTGTCGTCACTCTAGCTATTTTAGGATTTATCCCCTTTTTAGATTACTGGAATTTACTTGGTTTTCGGTTTTGAGTTGTTGATACCGTAAATTAATCCCACCGCACTACTCAACGCTAAAACATTGATAAATTGAATTGAAGAAAGAAATCCACCGTCATCGGTACGTTGGTACTGATACAAACTCAAGGGTGTATCTGGAATTCCTAAAGTCAAAGTCTCCACACCAAGCATCGACAAAATAACAGGTAGCACAAACCCCAAGCCTAGCCAAATAACTACCATGGCGAGCGCAAAACCTGTAAAAAAATTCCAGAATAAGCCATTTGCCGAATGCGCTACGCGGCGATCGCCTGATTTACCATAGATGCGTAAGCCAATGACCGTATCTTCTACTAAGATATGTCGAGGGTAGCGCCAAACAATCGAACTTACCCACACATCGACAATTGCACCTGCTGCATTGATTGCTAGTGCGATCGCAAGCCAAGGTGTCTGCAATACAACCATCAACAATACACCTAAAACCGAAATGATCGCGAATGGCGCAAGCGTAATTTGCAAAAATTGATTACGGGTGAAAACTTTGCTCGAAGTTGCATAAGCATAAGGCAAAACAAAGTGAGATAGCCCTACTCCATAACGCGGTTTACCACCATAAATAGACATTACCGCACCGTGAATGAGTTCGTGAAAGATAATGGTTAACCCAATCAAGAGTAAAATTCCTAGCCATCCTTGTACTTGGGAAAATCCAAAATTAATGTTTTGATTGGTTCCCGCAAGAAAAGCGTAAGTAGCTAAAAAAATCGGTAAAAATAAGAAAAACCCTCCTGTAGCCAGAAAGAAAAACTTTGCAGCTAAAGTACGAGTAAGTGTTAATTCATCTAATAGTTGATAGCCGCGTTGGTGCAATGTTTGTGTATTAAAGGAAGTAGGATTCATTAGACCTCCTGCATGAATCACAGATGCCCTATGACTAAAGTCAGGGCTATCCAAGCAAAGTGTACCTTCGTACACTAAAATAAGATTTTTACGGGTAAGTCCACCTCCGTGGACTTTGTTTATTCAGCTAGTGAATTTATACGAGATCGCATTCACGCAGGAGGTCTATTCTTCGCTTCCTTGTCCATTCTGTTGTTCTAATGCTGTTTTCTGTTGTCTTTGCTGCAAAATTGGCAACGAATTACGAAATTCTATAGCATAAATATCTGTAGGTAACTCAATTCCCGCATTCATGAGTGATTCTTTAATAGCTTGCGCTACCTGCGAAGTTGCTTCTAAAAAAGCTAAGCGACGCGAGTTTACCCAAAAGCGAACTTCGATATTTACAGTACTAGCTGCAAGTTCTCTCACAAGAATGTCTATCGGTTGACTGACTTCTACACCTTCGATTTGAGCAATCGTATTTTTAATAACTTGCTTTGCTGTAGTGATGTCTGCAGCATAATCAATACCTACAATGATAGAACTCCGGCGTACCACAGAAGCAGTATTATTTGTAATACTTGCCTGAAAAACTTCTTGATTAGGAATATATACAGTACGACCATCGTAGGTGTTGAGAGTTATTGTCCGCAGTTGAATTTGAGTTACTGTACCTTCGTACTCTTTAATCACAATTTGATCGCCGAGTCGAAACGGTCGAGCTGCAAGTAAAATAACACCAGAAATATAATTACTCAGGATATCTCTAAGACTAAAACCAATTGCAACTGTAGTTAATCCCAACGTTCCTAATAAGGCGGTAAAATCGAGTCCTAAAACTCCCAAGGCGATGATAGAACCAGCTACCCATACTCCACCATATCCTAATTTAGCAATGAGGATTTCGGTACTGCGATCGCCTTCAGTACGCTGCGCCCAAGCATAAGCAACTTGTCGAACTCCACGCGCGATCGCCCATGTCAACACTACAATAACTAAACCACCGATAATCGAAGGCAAATTATCAATAATATCGCGGACTAATTCGCGCATTGTTATGTTAACGCGCTGGACAACATCAATGGCTAATGGTGGCTGATCAAAGGCTTGATTGAGTGCGATCGCCCACTGTTGTGCTAACTTTTCAACAGAGACACCAAAATCTTCTGCATCTTGTTGTGTGACTGTCATCAACACGCGGTTATTTACTTGCAACGTCGCGATATTGCGTTGCGGATTCGTTTGTACGCCAACAGTTCCTATAGGTTGCGATCGCGCTAATATACTTGCAATTCTGCGATTGATAATTTGGGCACGTTCTGTTGCACTCAGTTCTGCTAAGCTCCCTACTTGAAATATTGGTCTTCCCCGAACTAAAATATCTGCAAAAAAAACTCCATCTACGGAAGTTTCTGCAGGTGGATCAAGAGGAGTTTCAATTATAGGAATATCTTGGGCTAAACCGATATGACTTCTGAGTAATATCAAGCTAGCTACAACTACGACAATGCATATCCTATCAGCTTTGCGTTTGCCCATTCCTTACTCTCTACTAAACGATGCGCTATAGCAATCCTAAATTATTTGTAAAAATCTCTTTCTATGTCTTTTCTTTGCGTCTAGCCTTTGGCAACCCCTACGGGGAATGTGGTTCGTGCAACTAATAATATAGTGGGCACTGCCCACCATACTATCTTAATAACGGAAAATCGCTGCTGATGATGAATTTCCTGGTACAGATTCAGGTTCAACTGCATATACTGTACCGCTGTTGATCAAAGTATGAATCGCAGCTAAATCCATTAAATCTTCATCACCCGTTTGCTGGTCATCATGAACTTCAATTTGATTATTTTCTGCATCAAAGCTACCCCATTTCTGTATGCCAATTCCTACAAATAAAGAATCAACTCGTTGAAAGTAAGCTGCGGGGACAACTTCTAAAATATTGTTACTTGTTTGTCCTGTTCCTGCTAATTCTTGATAGCGTTCAACAAGTTCTTGTCGATTTTTTTCAAAGTAGGGTTGAATAATTCCCCAAGCTTGCGCGTGTAATTCTTCAGGTTTGGAAATATCAGGATTACCTGTAACACCACCATCAATTAAATAAGGGTAGTTATTAGCTTCTTTGTAGATTGGAAATAAGTATTCTACGCCTGCTAAAACCAGCGGAAATTGTTGATTTTTGAGTAATTCTTGAATACCAGAATCTACCTTGCGGAAGTAACGCAAAATATTTTCTTTTTGATCGTCTTCGCCTGCACTTTGTCCGTGAAATATTGCGGCGCGATCGCCCCCACCTTGCGAAGTTCCAGTATGAAACTGCAATTGCTTTTCAGGGTCATCATAGCGTAATGCTTCTGCAATACTTTGCGGTATGTCTTCTAATTCAATTTCGTTGACACTATAGCGTGTTCCTTGAAATAACCGAATTTGATTTTGACTAAGTGCAAGTAGATAGAATCTACCATCATTTGTCAGTAGCTGTAACATTGGCTTGAGATGAAAGCGATCTGTTACAACAACTAATTCATCAAAGTTTAATGGGACTTGGTAGTAGCTAAAAAAGTTATCTGCAATGAAAATTGCCAGCCCGTCACTTTGGTGTTGCCAAAATTGATATTCATCAAGTTCTTGCGGTCGTGCTAACATATCTCGCGCGTCTTGGGGACGCATACCTCCTTCAACTAGTTTATTTTCAGCTTCTTTGATTAAATTTTTGAAACGAATGGGATCTTGTTGTGTTTGAGTTCCTAATTTATGCGTAGGCATATAAATGGAAATACAAGTACCTTTTGGCTGTTCAATTAATATTTTTGCTTCTTCGATAGAGAACAGTTTCATGCAATATTCTCCTACTTGGTGAAAAGTTCAATGTAGCAATTTTGTTTGAGTTGTAAGATAATTTTTAACAACAAACCGCGAAGGCGCAGAGGATGATATTGTGTTGAGCGGGCAAAGCCTCTACTTGAAGAAAGTATCCGTCCCACATAGAAGTGGATATCAAGGGAGAGCCTCGCACACAATGTAAGCTATGTTTTATGCTAAACTTTTTGACTTTTGTTGACTTCCAACTACCTTAGTAAATATTCTGTATACTGTCTATCTAGCGATTGATTTTTGCTATTAAAGGTAAATACACCAAAAAAATACATCTATCATTAAGTAGACATTTTTAAAAATATTGAATAATTGCTTGTTTATTGGCGCACAAAAGACTAGCTCTAGGATAACTAGTGATTTTTAGTAGAAATTTAATATTTTCTTAACGTTTCTTTGGTAAGTTACAGAAGTACGACCGTAGCACACAACTTAGATGCTTTGCACCATTTTCAGCAAAGCAGAGTTGCAATAAATCATCTGTAAGCTGCCTTTTTCTTAAAGCAATAGCTCTGTTTTATGCAGAGATTCCCTGTAATTTATCGATATTGCAGACATATCACCTATGGATTCATTTAAGTTACAATTACTTCACGCTACTGACCTAGAAGCTGGTATTTCTGCTGTTGAGGATGCACCTCGGTTTTCAGCAGTTGTTAATGGACTGAGATCGGAATTGCCTGAACAAACGCTTCTTATCTCTTCTGGTGATAATTATATTCCTGGTCCTTTTTTACTAGCGAGTGCCGATCCGAGTTTAGATGAAATATTAGGAAGTGCTGGCGCTGGGCGAGGCGATATCGCAATCATGAATGCGATCGCCTTTGATGCTTCAGCGTTGGGTAATCATGAATTTGACTTGGGTACAGGACAAGTCGCAAGTGTCATTGCACCTGATGGCGATTATCCTGGTACAAGTTTTCCTTATTTGAGTGCTAATTTAGATTTTAGTGAAGATGCCAATCTTAGCGATCTAGTTGTTCCTGAAGGACAAGCACCACAACCAAATAGCATTACAAAAAGTGTAGTGTTTGAAGTAGATGGCGAAATTGTCGGCGTTGTTGGTGCGACGACACCTCTACTAGAATCTATTTCTTCTCCTGGTGATGTGATTGTTTCACCACCCGATCCTGATGATTTGAATGCACTTGCAGCAGAAATTCAAATTTCGGTAGATAATCTCACCGATCAGGGAGTCAATAAAATTATTCTGACTTCTCACTTACAGCAAATAGCGCTTGAACAAGAATTAGCGACATTACTCGAAGACGTAGACATTATTATTGCTGGTGGATCGGATACGATTTTAGCTGATGAAAGCGATCGCCTCCGTCCAGGTGATGAAGCAGCAGGTTCTTACCCGATTTTAACCGAGTCTGCGAGTGGCGATCCTGTTGCAATTGTGAGTACTGATGGTAACTATAACTATGTCGGGCGCTTAGTTGCAGAATTTGACGATAATGGCGTATTACTACCAGAAAGCATCGATCCATTAAATAGTGGCGCTTATGCGACTGACGAACAAGGTGTCGAAGATCTGCGTAATTTTGTTGCGAATCCTAATGCTGTTGTCGCCGATCCTGATGTTGTTGCAATTACAGCAGCTATTCAAGAAGTTATTTTAGAAAAAGACGGTAATCTTTTTGGTAGTTCCGATGTATTCCTCAACGGTGAAAGAGAGGATGTCCGCACTCAAGAAACAAACTTAGGTAATTTAACTGCTGATGCTAATTTAGCTGCGGCGCAGGCTGTTGATGACTCAGTTGTCATCTCAATCAAAAATGGTGGCGGAATCCGCGCACCGATTGGTGTTGTCAATCCTGAAACCGGAGAAACACTTCCGACAGCAGCGAACGAATTAACGGGTAAAGAAGCGGGTGATATTTCTCAGTTAGATATTGAAAATGCGCTGCGCTTTAATAATGAACTCACTCTGTTAACTCTAACAGCTGAACAACTTCTGGCAGTTATTGAACACGGTGTGGCGGCGACTGCATCAGGTGCAACTCCTGGACAATTTCCCCAAGTTGCTGGTGTATCTTTCAGTTTTGACCCAGATTTAGAATCAGGAAATCGAGTTCAATCTTTAGTTGTTGAGGATGCAGACGGTAATCCTAGGGATATTATTGTTGAAAATGGCGAACTTGTCGGAAATGGCGATCGCGAGTTTCGCATAGTCACTTTGAACTTCTTAGCAAGTGGAGGAGATAGCTATCCCTTCGATCAATTTGCTGAAGCTAATTCAGAAAGATTAAATCGAGTTGATCTCACTGATTTAAATTTAGCACCAGGAACTGCTACTTTTGCCGATGCTGGTACTGAACAAGATGCTTTAGCTGAGTATCTCCTTGCCAATTTTGCAGAAGAACCTTATGATATTGCAGATGTTGGTCCTGGACAAGATAGCCGAATTCAGAATCTCAACGATCGCAGCGATACTGTGATTACACCTTTAATCGATGCATCGGATGCTATTAGTTTAGCTCCCATTGGCACTTACGCAACAGGCATTTTTGATGAAGGTGCCGCAGAAATCGTCGAGTACGATCCTGATACACAACGTTTGTTTGTTGTCAATGCAAATAGTGCCACGCTGGATGTTTTAGATATTAGCGATCCGACTAACATTCAAGCACTTGAGGCAATTTCATTAACCTCATATGGTGCTGCAGCTAATAGTGTTGATATTTTCGATGGTGTACTAGCTGTAGCAGTAGAAAATGAGGATACACAGCTACCTGGTAACGTCGTATTCTTTGATACTGATGGTAACTTTTTAAGTTCCGTAGAAGTCGGGGCTTTACCAGATATGCTTACCTTCACACCTGATGGTAAGAAGGTTTTAGTTGCTAATGAAGGCGAACCAAGTGACGATTACACGGTTGACCCTGAAGGTTCAGTAAGTATCATTGATGTCTCAGGTGGTTTTGAAAACCTGACACAAGATAACGTTACAACAGCTGGCTTTACTGCGTTTAACGATCGCAAAGAAGAACTGATTGCAGAAAAAGTCAGAATCTTTGGACCTAACGCCACAGTTGCTCAAGATATAGAACCAGAATATATCACAGTTTCATCTGACTCTACGACTGCTTGGGTTGCGCTGCAAGAGAACAATGCTTTAGGAGTGCTTGATATCGCTTCTGGGGAAATTACTGATATTTTACCTTTGGGCTTTAAAGATCATACTCTTCCAGAAAATGCATTCGATGCTAGCGATCGCGATGACGCGATTAATATTACCAACTGGCCAGTATTTGGTATCTACCAACCTGATGCGATCGCAAGTTACGAAGTCGATGGCGAGACTTTTATTATTACTGCCAACGAAGGCGATGCTCGCGATTATGATGCCTATAGCGAAGAAGCACGGATAGAAGATTTAGTTTTAGATCCCGTTGCTTTTCCTAATGCTGCAGAATTACAAGCAGAGGAAGCACTTGGTCGTTTAATTGTCACGACAGCAAATGGTGACACTGATGGTGATGGCGAGTATGAAGAACTGTACGTTTTTGGTGGTCGTTCGTTTGCGATTTGGACTGAGGAAGGAGAACTAGTTTACGATAGCAGTAATGATTTTGAGCAAATTACAGCAGCGCTGTACCCTCAAGAGTTCAACTCTGACAATAGCGAAAATGACTCTTTTGATAGCCGCAGTGATGCCAAAGGACCGGAACCCGAAGGCGTGACTGTTGGTGTTATTGATGACCGGACTTATGCGTTCATTGGTTTAGAGCGGATTGGCGGGATAATGACTTATGATGTCACTGATCCTACTAATCCGCAGTTTGTTCAGTACATCAACAACCGTGATTTTAGTGGTGATGCTGAAGCTGGTACAGCAGGCGATCTTGGTATAGAAGGATTAACATTCATTTCTGCTGAAGATAGTCCAAATGGCAAGCCATTAATAGTTGCTGCAAATGAAATTAGTGGAACGACAACTGTTTTTGAAATTACGGTAAACAGTGACGGTACTCCTGAACCCACCGGAGAACTCATTTTTGGTACAGAAACTGATGATGAGTTGTTTGCGAATATCAAAGATACCATCTTTGCAGGTGCGGGTAATGATATTGTTGATGCTTCTACTGGTGGCGGGGGTAATCAACTTTACGGCGGCGATGGCGATGATGAGTTATTTGCTGGAAGCAACGATTACGCTTTGCGTAGCGCCGGAGGCGATCGCCTATTCGGTGAAGCAGGTAATGATATTCTCAATGCTGCTGTTGGAAGTGGTGGTAATAGATTGTATGGTGGTGCGGGTAATGATACCTTAATTGGGGGTACTGGAGATCGCTTGTTCGGTGGTGCAGGCGATGATGTCTTGTTTGCTGGACAAGGCGATAACCTCTTGAATGGCGGTGCTGGTGTCGATCAATTCTGGATTGCTTACAATGGATTACCTGATAGCATCAACACAGTTACTGATTTCCAAGTCGGTACAGATATCATCGGTATTGGTGGTTTAGCCGGAGTTAGTAGCTTCAGCGACCTCACCCTTACCCAAGACGGCGCTAATACACTGATTAATGCTGCAGATACAGACTTAGCTTTACTCAGAGGTATCCAAGCCAATGCGCTTGACAGTAACAGCTTTGTGTTTGCTTAGTAGTTTCTTTTAAAAGCAACAAATTGCACCTTTTATAAGCAAGAGGTGCAATTATTTTTTTAAAGTTGAAAATTATACACTTGATTGCAAAACTATAGACTTCTTGCAAAAAATACTTAAACTGTCATGTTGAGCCAAGCGAAACATCTCGCGAGATTCTGCGCTACATGACATTCCGCTGGGAATGACATTCATAATTTTTCAACTTTTGCAAGAGATCTTATCTCGCTTGATCTGCTGCATTGCGATCGCGAATCATCACTATAATCGCAATTTAATTTTTCAGCAGATTGAGTCTTAATTAAGAAGAATTTATTAAAAAGCGTTAAATCTCTTGCACGAATCACATGCTCCAATAAAGTGTGCTTCTGCAAACTAATATAAAATTTTTAGCAGTAAGTTCACAGAGACGAACTTTGTTCTTTTGGCTGCAAATTCATTTGCTAGACGTTCATACTACATTGTTTTTAAGTTAATATTCTTCTTTTAAGATTATTCCGACAAATAACTAGTTTGAATCCATAAAGTTATTTTATATACAATTGTCGTACTTAATTTTACTTTCTATACAAAAATTTAAAAAATCTCTGTGTTCTACTTGGGAAAACAAGGTAATCATAAACAAAAGTAGTACGATTAATTCTCCTTACTTAGCTGATAGCACGACAAGTAGTCAAACGCCTAAAGGATTTCTCAAGTAATAATGAATCGTTATCGAATAAACAGACGCTCATTTCTTAAATATGCGACTGCTGGATTTGCACTATCAAGTGTTTATTTCATAAAAAGAACAAACGCTGCGACTAACTTGCAACCAGTGCAAGTGCTACCTAAAAATTTGACACGAACCTGGATTGGGCGTTCTTTCTGGGCAAATCGCTTGCAAGATTGGCGATTGCATCAAGGTTTTATCGAATGTTTAACAGGAAACGCTGGAGATGAGATCCGAACAGTTTCGCTGCTTACCCGTGAATTAATTCCTGGTTCAACTTCTGCACAAATGAGTGTTGTTGTCAAGCGTTTAACAGATAATGGTGGAGGATTTTGTGGGTTTCTCATCGGAGGTGGCGGCGGACAGCTAGACTACCGTGCAGCGGCGCTTGTACAGAAAGCATCTGGTATCGGCGGTGGTTTGCTTTGCACTTATGATGGTCATCGCGTCCGGTTTCGCGAACACACTAGCGAACAGCAACCTCTACAATTTGCTGAGCTACCATCACAGCAAGTAGGCTCGATAAATTCGGTTGCTAATCTCGATGAAGAGGTCTTACTACACCTCGATATATCTCCTCAGCCAGATGGTAAATTTCAATTGCAACTAACCGCCTCGCGGGAAAAAACAGGTCAAATATTAGGGAAAGCAATTTTAAAAAACGTTGCCGATGCTAGTATTTGTGGCAGTATTCTACTTGTTTCTTCTCCCTATACAGGACAAGCAGGAGCAAGATATGGATTTCGCGATCCTTGCACGGGTGGGAACAAGATAGCTGCACGTCCTCAAAATACGCTTGGTCCCATCTTGGGAACTATGTATTCACTCAATGGCAAAGTTCTCAAAATCTTAGCTCAGTTTATGCCTATCGGCGACACACAAGCACGCGTAGCACAATTTCAGTATCGCAGTACTAACGGAGCTTGGCAAAATGGTTCTGAAGCAACTATTGGAGCAGGATATACAGCACTATTTCACTTAACTAATTGGAACTCTACGAAAGATTGGGAATATCGAATTGTTTATAAGTATCAAACATTAACAGCCTATTACAACGGTATTATCCGAAAAGATCCCATCAACAAATCGTTGACTATTGGGCTAGTTAGCTGCACGATCGCTACTGCACGTCCCCTCGATAGTGGTATAGGTAAACCTGAACTACCCAATGCGGAACTTTTAGGACGCTACACCTCGAAAAACATTTATTTTCCTTACTCTCAGCTTGTCCAAAATCTTCGTCGTCATCAACCTGATTTGTTACTATTCGTTGGCGATCAACTCTATGAAACAAGTCCAACGCTGAAAGACACGAGTAATTTAGTACTAGACTATTTGTACAAATGGTATCTCTGGTTGTGGTCTTTTCGCAGTCTCACACGCAACACTCCCACCATTGTTTTAGTAGACGATCACGACGTTTACCAAAGTAATATTTGGGGAGAAAATGGCAAGCCTGCTCCCAATAATGATGAAAATCGCGGAGGTTACGTCTACACAGGTTCCTTTGTCAACCTAGTTCAGCGAACGCAATGCGGTCACAATCCAGATGCTTACGATCCGACGCCAGTGTTACAGAATATCAATGTTTACTACGGTGCTTTCCGCTATGGTGGGGTTAGTTTTGCAATTCTAGAGGATCGCAAGTTTAAGACTGCCAGTACAACACAACCATCTGTACTATTAGGAGAACGACAAGAGAAGTTTTTAGAAGCTTGGGCGCAAGACAAACAAGGGGTACGTGCCAAGATTTGTATCACGCAGACTGTCTTTGGTTGCGTTGCAACAGATGAAAATCGCCGCCCCGTCATCAATAACTATGACTCTAATGGATTTCCGCAAGCAGGAAGGAATCGTGCGATCGCGCTTTTGCGTAAAGCAGGGGCTTTAGTTGTTTCTGGCGATCAGCACCTAGCTAGCTTAGTACGACATGGAATCAACAATTTTACTGATAGTGTTGTGCAATTTTCTGGACCTGCAGGAGGCGCACTTTGGCAACGATGGTTTCAACCTGCTGGACTTTTGCCGAATGGTGGTTCTACACCATATACAGGGGATTTTATCGATGGATTTGGTAACAAAATGCGCGTCTTAGCTGTAGCGAATCCAAAAATTACTCAAAAATATCATGTAGATAATTCCTTGAGTAAGAGCCGTAATCTTGGCGATAGAAGGCTTAAAAGCGAAGGATACGGTATTATTCGCGTCAATGCAAACGAGTATGCGATTGAGTGTTGGTCTTGGAATGTCGATCCTACTTCTACCAATGCTAAGCAGTTTCCTGGCTGGCCATATCGTTTACCTTTCACTCAAGCATCTGCTCTGTAAAATGGTTATTAGACCTCCTGCATGAATCGTAGATGCCCTACGACTGAAGTCGGGGCTATCCAGGCAAAGTGTACCTTCGTACACTAAAATGAGATTTTTAGTAGTAAGTCCACGGAGGTGGACTTTGTTTATTTAGGTGCGAATTTATTCGCCCAGTATTCACGCAGGAGGTTTATTGGTCTATCGTAAGAATGATTTCGCTTAATAACTTGAAGTGATAAAACCTCTGTCTAGAGCACGATTTGACTGATAAACCAAATGAAGTAAAAATAGGATGCCCAATCTAACGTAGATTGTATTCTATGAAACTAAATCGTTTAACACGCTTTTCGACAGTAAAACGTTGGATAGCAACAATGCTGTTTTGTTTATCAGCGATCGCGTTTTTCCCAGCGTTCTCTGCAATGGCTGCGCCCAATGCAACTTTAATTGCAGCAGATCTTGGAGATCAAGTTCAAGAGAAAACCAGTGAAGATGCCGGACGTGCTAAAAACTTTATCCGCGACACCGCAGACAAAGTTGAGGAAACGGCAAGGAAAAATGCCAAGCGAGTCGATCAAGCTACCGATGACGGTAGTTTTATTGAGGGCAAAGCTAAGCGAGACGCAGCTAGAATTGAGAAAAGAGCAGAAGAAGACACAGCGCGGACTCAAAAAGCTGTAGACAATACAAAGAACGTTATTGAACGTACAGTTGATAGTATCAAAGATGCTTTTAGCGATTAAAAACTAAACAGTAGCTGAAAAGATTAATGTGCGTTGTTTCATTTGTTGCATCTACTTAAAACGAAGAAGCAATGTACATTAATCTTCAGTATTTTTACAACAAGGGTTTGAAAATGAGTCCAAGTTGCCCCATTACCCTTTCAGTAAAAGGTCGTTGCTGCCACTCCTCGTAAGTTAAACAATGGCTATCATCAAACGAATTTTCTAAAAAGGTTGAAATATTCTCAATCACTTCTTGTTTATTCGTTGAAATATTTAACTCATCATTGTGAAAGTAGCTGCGCGGATCGAAATTGGCGCTACCAGTACTGACCCAACTACTATCAATAAGTGCTAACTTAGCGTGCATCATACTTGTTGGTACTCACAAACTTGCACACCTGCTGCTAGTAATTCTTCGTAGTTTTCCCGCGCCGCATAACGGACAATCGGTTTATCATTTCTACTACTCATTGTGATAACTCGCACATCTACGCCTCTTTGCCTTGCTTGAATCAGTGCAGCACGAGTATTTTGTTCTGGTAAAAAGTAAGGGCTACCAATCCAAATGCGCTCCTTAGCTCCTAAAAAGCTCATCTGAAATAGCATTCTAATCGTGGATTCACTTAATGTTGAAGTATCATTAGTTACATATAAAGGCTCACCTTCGCTGGGTTTAGCAGGAAGCGTACCAGGTCCAAGGTCAAGTTCGCCACCCATGTATGCCCAGTTTTGAAAAAAGTTACCTTCGAGTAGACTAGCAATTTGACCTTCGTAGCTTACCTCAAACTCTAACCATGATGCATTATCGCCAATATCAGGATCGCCATCCCAATTATCTGAGACTCCTGCACCACCAATTAAGACTTGTTGACTATCAATAATCAATAGTTTGCGATGAGTCCGAGAATTATACTCTAATGGTGCTCGCCAATCGAACGGACGGAAAAATATTACTTGTACACCAGCATTGCGTAGTTGCTGCCAATATTCATCAGGAAGCTCGTCAGTACCATAGTCATCAATCAGCATTTGAACTTCTACACCTGCTTGCGCTCGCTCAATCAGTGCCGCAGCAAACTCATCAGCGCGGCGACCAGGAGTCATAAAATAAGTCTCAAAGCGAATTGAGCGTTGAGCGCTACGAATGGCAGCATTACGTGCAGCATAGATATCGTCTACATTGTTCCAAAAACCTGTCATGCGACCATAGGTAGGTAAAGCATTTGTGAGGCTGACAACTGCTAGTGGGAAACGAGGATCTTCAATAGCTGGACTCGCTACGATGTTATATTCAGGTTCTTGGCGAAAAATCCCACGTAGATAAAGAAAAAAGAATGTCAATAAAGCTACTCCAGCAACACCCCCAGCAAGCCATGCGAGTAAGTTTCTTTTAGCCATTGTTAGCTTTCTCCCCTCTTTCCTGATTCCACTAACAATGTTGCAACAAGGTATAGTTTTCTCAGGTTAGGTGTATAAATATACCTTGAATCGAATGAAGACAACACCTGTCTTTTGATATAGGAGGAGAAGTAAAGTAAAGGGCAGGCAAGCTAGCTAACCCATAAGTTTTGCAGATTTACTTAAAATATCTATGTATCAATTACTGACGCTTTAAGTGATTTTTGCGGCTCAGTTGCAGAAGTCCCTTGTTGATACGCTTGATGAATTAAGTCAGCAACTAAACCTGTCCACCCTGTTTGGTGATTAGCCCCAAGTCCAGCGCCATCATCGCCATTGAAGTATTCGTGGAATAAAATCCAGTTTTGCCAATGAGGGTCATTTTGAAACTTCTCGATACCGCCAAAAACAGGTCTGCGTTGTGGCGATCGCAGAAAAATTCGCATTAACCTTTGTGCAAGTTCAGTAGTGATTTCTTCCAGATTCATCAATTTACCAGAACCTGTAGGATATTCAACAGTAAACTCATCACCTAAATAATTGTGATATTTCTGTAGCGATTCAATAATGAGGAAATTCATAGGAAACCAAATAGGACCACGCCAATTAGAATTTCCCCCAAACATCCCGCTAGTAGACTCCGCCGCTTCGTAATCTACGCGATGTTGATGACCATCAACTTCAAAAATATAAGGGTTTTCTGCATGAAACTTAGAAAGTGAGCGAATGCCGTAATCACTCAAAAACTCTGTTTCATCTAACATTTTTTGCAGAATCAGTTCTAGTTTATTGCGATTAACAATTGCGAGTAATCGTCTTTCTCCTATTCCTTTAGCTTCCATGCAAGCAATGTTTCTTGTCAAATTTGGGCGATTTGTAATAAACCACTCAAATCGCTTTTTGAAACCAGGAAAATTATTTAAAGTTGCTTGTTCTAAAACTTCTACACCAAAGATAGGGACAAGTCCAACCATAGAACGTACTTTAAGATGTACCCGTTGATTATCAGGAAAATGCAGTACGTCGTAATAAAAATCATCTGTGTCATCCCACAGATTTACATCTGTGTCACCTATATGATTCATCGCATCAGCGATATAAAGAAAGTGTTCAAAAAACTTACTGGCAATGTCTTCGTAGGGGGGATTATCTTTTGCAAGTTCAAGTGCGATCGCCAACATATTTAAACAATACATCCCCATCCAACTTGTACCATCAGATTGATCGAGATGACCACCTGTCGGTAATTCTGAACTTCGGTCAAAAATTCCGATATTATCTAGCCCTAAAAACCCACCCTGGAAAACATTATTGCCTTCTTCATCTTTACGATTTACCCACCAAGTAAAATTGAGAAGTAATTTCTGAAATACACGCTCTAGAAAATCTTTATCTGCACGTCCATACATTTGTTTTTCAATTTGATAGACGCGCCAAGTTCCCCACGCATGAACAGGTGGATTGACATCACTAAAATGCCATTCATAAGCTGGCATTTGTCCGTTGGGGTGCAAATACCATTCGCGTGTGAATCGATCCATTTGACGCTTGGCAAAATCAGGATCGATCATAGCTAGAGGTAAGACATGAAAAGCTAAATCCCAAGCAGCAAACCAAGGGAATTCCCACTTATCGGGCATCGAAAGAATGTCGTCATTAAATACATGAAGCCATTCTTTATTACGTTCGTAAGTTCTATTTGGTGTAGGTTGTGTCGAATCGCCTTTCAACCAATCTTCAATAACGTAGTGATAAAATTGCTTTGTCCACAGTAAACCAGCAAATGCTTGACGTTGTACACTTTGGGCATCTGGATCGGTCACATTAGGAGAAATACGTTGATAGAAATCGTCAGCTTCTTGTTGGCGTGTTTCAAAAACGCGATCGAATTCTTCGCCAAAAGGTGCTGATACTGTTGTGTTGCAAAGTCTTAAATGGACAGTTTTTTCTTGTCCTGCACCAATATTTAATATATAATATGGAGAAACTTTTGTACCTACTTGTTCAGGGTTGACAGCTTCTTTCTTACCATGAATAACATAGTCATTAATGCCATCTTTGACGTAAGGTGACTTGTTCGGCTCGCCAAATAATCTTTGAGAATTTGTCTCGTTTTCAGTACATAAAAGTTCTGGTGATTGATCGCAATATAACCATCTTTCGCCTAACGTGGGATGAGCTGCTTCTACTAGACTAAAAACATCTGATTGAATTTTCTTTAAAATTGGTTTTTGGGCGTTTTCTTCCCACGACCAAGTATTACGAAACCATAAAGTTGGTAATAAGTGTAGTGTTTTTTCTTCTGAACTGCGGTTAATAACTTTAATTTTAATTAAGATATCTTCGTCGGTGTTTTTTGCATATTCCACAAAAACATCAAAGTAGCGATCGCTATCAAATATCCCAGTATCAAGTAACTCAAATTCAGGATCGTGAAAGCCACGGCGTTGGTTTTCTTGGACTAATTCGGCATAAGGAAAAGCTTGCTGTGGATACTTGTACAAACACTTCATATATGCATGGGAGGGAGTATTATCAAGGTAAAAGTAATACTCTTTAACATCCTCACCGTGATTGCCTTCAGGTCCAGTTAAGCCGAAAATACGTTCTTTGAGAATCGCATCATTACCATTCCACAGTGCGATCGCAAAACACAACCGCTGGTGATTATCCGAAATTCCGGCAATACCATCTTCACCCCAACGATAAGCACGGGAGCGAGCATGATCGTGGGGAAAATAGTCCCAAGCTGAACCAGTAGCGCTGTAGTCTTCACGCACAGTCCCCCATTGGCGTTCGCTAAGGTAGGGTCCCCAACGTCTCCAATAGGCTTTACGAGTGCGGTTTTCCTCTAGTCTGATTTCTTCTTGAGTCATCAGTGTCGCTCCCTTAATGCTTATTTACTGGGTACTTTGGTTAGCGCGAATCGTTCCTTCTAAATCGGCTCTTTCTAAATTTGCTCCCTCAAGGTTAGTTCCTTGTAGGTTAGCATTCTCTAAATCGGCTCGGTACAAGTTGGCATTCTCTAAGTTTGCATCTTGCAAGTTGACTTCTTCTAAATCTGCACCACTCAAGTTAGCTTCTTGTAAAGAAGCACCTTGTAAATTGGCTTTGTCCAAGTCTGCATTACTTAAATTAGCTTGCTGTAGATTGGCATTTTGCAGGTTTGCCTCTTCTAAATCTGCGCCTTGGAGATTAGCACCTTGTAAATTTGCTCCTCGCAAGTTAGCTTCGTCTAAATCAGCTTCTTGGAGATTTGCATTGCTGAGGTTACACTCAGGGCATTGCTTTGTTTCAAGCAAACGTTGTACTTCTGCAGATTGTGACTGCGGTGATGATTGGCTTGTTGCCTGAGTTGGCTGTGAAGAACATGCCACAAGCCCCAAAAAACTCAGCATCACAGGTAAAGTAAGACTTTTAATAGTTATCATACTATTGATACTCCTCATTGTGATTATTTTTACTAATTTTGTCAGAGGAGTATTTTTTTATCTTCTATCTTTAAGCTGACCATGCCTCTCGAAAGTCTGCATAAAGGGTGAGTCCGCCATCAATAAATAACGTTTGTCCAGTGATATACGCGGCTTCATCCGAAGCTAAAAAAGCTACAGCAGCAGCCATTTCCTCAGCAGTTCCCGCACGTCCCATTGGAATATGACTTTCCACTTCTGCTTTTTTCTGAGGGTCTTCTGTCCAAGCTTCGTTAATAGGAGTTACTGTTGCTCCAGGTGCTACAGCATTAACGCGAATACCTTTATCTGCATACTCTAAAGCTAAAGTTTTTGTCAGATTTTCCATGCCACCTTTGCTAATAGAATAGCTGACATACATCGGTCGAGGAATAATTTCATGAACGCTAGAGATATTAATAATGACTCCTTGGCGGTTTTGGGAAAGCAGATGTTTTAGTGTCTCACGCGCACACAAATAAGCACCACGCAGGTTAACTGATATCACCTGGTCAAAATCATCGGTTGCAACTTCGTGTGAAGGACACTCAGTTTGAATTCCGGCATTATTGATTAGGATATCTAAACTACCAAATTGTGCAACAACGGTATTGACCATCCGGACAATGTCTTCTTCTTTAGAGACATCGCCTTGAACTAGTAGTGATTTTACGCCGCAACTTTCCACATCACCACAAGCTCTTTGCATTGCTTGTTCTTCAGTTTTTTCCGCACCTTCAGGACTAGAACGATAGTTGATCGCAACATTGACGCCTTCTTGTGCTAAACGAATTGCGATCGCTTGACCAATCCCAGAAGTTGCGCCTGTAACTAAAGCATTTTTTCCTTTAAGACCCTGCATAAGCACTAATCTCCAAGAATGCAACAAGATAATTTTATGGGCGTACCGCAGTACGCCCTTTCACTATGTCACTTACAGGTTAAGGTTTGGGGGAAGAATGACACTATCAATTGCATGAATCACGCCATTGCTGGCTTGGATATCAGGTTGAGTCACAGTAGCATCGTTAACTCTCACTTGGTTAGCTGCAGCATCAACTTGTACATTGACAGGATTACCCTCAGCTGTTGCTACCTCTCCTGATTGCAGTTGATCTGAAGTCACTTCTCCAGGAACTACGTGGTATTGCAAGATTCTTCTTAAGGTTTCGCGATTTTCTGGCTGTGCTAACTGCTGGCGCGTAGATTCAGATAACCCAGCAAAAGCTTCGTTTGTAGGAGCAAATACAGTGTAAGGTCCTTCACCTTCTAGGGTATCGGCTAAACCTGCTGCATTAATCAATTCAGTCAATGTACTAAATGATGGATCTCCAGATGCAACGTTAACAATATCATCTGTAGCTCCTGTGGTTGGAGTTGTTGGAGTTGTTTGATCAGCTGGTGTTTCGCCAGGTGCAGGAGCGATGGTAGGAGTAGCTTCAGGTGCTGGAGATGTTTGTGTTGTCGTCGTTTGTGGTTCGCATGCTGCTAGTACTGGTAGAATTGCCAATCCACCTAAGAATCCAGCAAGCTTTGTGATTGTGTTTTTACGATTCTTCATGAAATGCTCCTGATTGTTTTCTCTAATTGATCGTGTTAGTTACCAGTGACCAATCACTAGTCACTAATCGCTATTGCAGATTTGCGGGCACATTTTCTGGTACAGTCCATACATAAAGCGTATGTTGACGACTGGGACCTTGAACTTGAACTACATTGTCAGGTTGCCACTCTCCCATATCGAAATCATGGGAAACGATGCGAGTACCAGGTCTTAACTCTTGTAGGAGCTTCGGACGTAACTTAATATTGATATCTGGCAAGAGATAAAGTGTGACTACTGTGGCTTCACTCAAATCTGTTTGAAACAAGTCTTGTTGGACAATTTGCACGCGATCGCTGACATTAGCCGTTTCTGCATTTTGGCGAGCACGTTGCACTAGTTCAGGGTTAATTTCAACTCCATAAGCCCGACTTGCATTAAACCTTTGCACAGCAGTAATAGGAATTCTCCCATCACCGCTACCCAGATCGTACAACACATCGTTACTTGTGACATTTGCCAATTGTAGCATTTGGTCTACGACTTCTTGCGGAGTAGGCACATAAGGCACATCTGGTGAGCGTTCTTGCGGTTGAGTAGGCTCAGTTGCTGGTGCTGGTGATTGCGTTTGTACCGTTGGCGATTGTGCTTCTGCTTCAAATTGACGTTGTTGATTACATCCTGCCAATAGCAAGCTACCTATACCCACACCGGTAACTAGCAAATTTTTAATTGTCTTGAGATGCATATTCTCACCCTTTGCTACCAATTGGATAAATTGTTTGTTACCTTGTGACGTTTAATGTCTTGATCTCCCTCATTGTCAATTCCAGTTTCAAATTCCCAAATGATAAACTCTGTCTTGCGTTCAAACTTGTTGGTTACGATTCCAGAACAGAAGTGGTATGCCTGAAAGCACAACGCATAAACCTAATAGCGCTCCAACTCCTGTATAGGTCAAACTAGAGTAAAGCAAATAAATACAAATAAGACAAAACAGCAGCGGAGTTAGAGGATAAAACGGAACTTGAAAAGGTCGTGGTATTTGTGGTTCGCGCTGTCGCAAGACAAATAAGGCGATCGCAGAAAGCAAGAAGAAGAACCAAAACACAGGTGCAGTGTAGTCTACCATTGCTTCAAAGCCATTGCGAGGCGCGATAGTTCCTCCTAAAACTAGTACTAAGGAAATAGCACCTTGAGCGAGTAATGCACCTATCGGAGTATTGCCATTGTTTCTCCATTTACTGAGAAATTTGAATTGGGCAAAGTCTCGTCCTAATGCATAATTGGTTCGCGCACCTGTAAAAATTGTGGCATTGGTGGCACCTAAAGTAGAAATAGCAATGAGGAAGCTAATAAATACAGCGCCAGGAGTTCCAAAAGCATGACGCATTAAGTCTGCTGCCACAGCCTCTGAACCAGCGGTTCCAGCAAGACCTAAGCCTCGAAGATAGGCAAGGTTAATCAACAAATAAATCGTTGAGATAATACAGATACTCCAAACCAGCGATCGCGCCATATCGCGGCGGACATTGCGGATCTCAGCGGAAATATACGCAGCTTCGCTCCACCCGCCATAAGATAGCAAGACAAAAATCATGACTAAACCTAAGCTGCTTTCGGTTGGCGGAATGATTTGTTGTGGAGGACTTGTTGTTATCAGTAAACCAACGCCCACGACAAGCAGTAACCCTAACACCTTAGCTGCTGTTAACAAATTTTGCGCAATCTTGCTTTGTTGTACGCCAATAATATTCAAACCTGTTAATAGTGCGATCGCTAAAGCAGCATAGATTGATGGTGAATAAGCACCCAAGCGCCACAACTGTGAAGCATAATCACCAAATACAAATGCTAATAAAGCAATTGAACCAGTTTGAACTACTGTCATGCGTGCCCAAGCAAATAAAAAAGCCACTGATTTGCCAAATGCCCGTAGCAAGTAGTAATAATTACCACCGGTGTGTGGATAAGTTGTTGCTAATTCGCCATAGCATAATGCACCCAGCAAAGAGACAACGCCTCCTAAAACCCAAGCACCAAGAGCAACAGCCCCATTACTACTATTCGCTGCCACGAGTGCTGGTGTTTCAAAAATCCCTGCACCGATAACTATGCCAACAATGATTGCGATCGCATCTCCAAAAGCCAGTGCAGGTTTGGGTGTTGTCGCAATGCTACTAGCTATTCCCTCTCGATTTAAGTTGTGTTCCCGTTGACTCACTACGGTTTATTTCCAGGTTTGCCTACAGCGCAATTCAGCGAGTGATACAAGTTAAATGTAAATACTAGCAAGGGGAAGCTAAAGCATGATGCTTCATGCCTCCCCTTTCTTTCAGTAGGGGTCATACTAATATGACCCTAGTTTTTTGCAGGCGCGTTGCCTCTAGCGCCAGAGTTAGGACGGTTACGGTTAGGACCACCTGCCCAAGGTGGTGGACCCTGTGCTGGACGAATCTGAATCACAGTACCGTTAGCACGAGTAATGGAGAAAGCATCAAATTCACCACCTCTGCCCAGTTCACCATTTACAGTAACTTCTTCTCCAGGTGATAGATTGATTTGTTGCCACCAACGTGGTCCTGCATCTACAATAATTTGCCCACTATCATCTTCAAGAATAAAGTCGTTGCCAACAATATTTCCAACTCTACCTGAGATTGTTGTACCAGGAGGGCGCTGCTGCAAATCGCCGATTCTTGTTTGCGAGCGTGCTATTGTAGGTATCCCTAATGTAAGAATTGACGCCGCTATAGTTAAGCCAAGTAATAATTGCTTGTTCATAGGCTGAAATCCTCATATTGTCCTTACTTTATAGTTTTAAAAGTAAATGTGACTGTAGAGTGACAGCAACATGAACATCAAGTGACAGTAAAGTGACTTTAGGTAATCCCTAAGTGTACGCTGTTGTTGCCCTTAAAGACTCGCGCCAACTTAGGGATATTACCTAACTTAAATTTAGAAGTTGTAACCAACTCCAACTAACAGTCCAACTTCAGTATCATCAATGAAACCAATATTGACGCCTGCAGTTGCTGTAAACTGCTCTGTTAGTGGCACGTCAACTCCGCCAGTAATTAGTGCACCTACAGTACTGTCTTGTCCTGTAGAAATTGCAATCCCAGCCCCAATATAAGGCGCTATGTTGAGTTGTGCAGCGGCAACACCTGTTTCTGCAGGTGGGAAGTCTGCAGTAATTGGTATCGCAATTACTGTGTTGTCACCAATGTATGCTGCTGGTCTCACAGAAAAAGTGTCGGTCAATCCTATTTTGCTATAAACAGCAAAAGCACCTTCACTCAAAGTGGTTTCTCCACCAAATCCGATATTACCACCAATTCCAATGTAGCTAGCACCACCACGGGTTGCTGTACCAGGTACAATAGCAGGCTCTACAGTTGTATCTGGAGTTGTTGTATCAGGAACTTGCTGCTGAGTAGGACTTGGGAAGGTTGGATCTGGTTGAGTTTGAGTTGGTCCTGGAAAAGTTGGATCTACTGTTCCAGGTGTTGGTTGAGTTTGGGTAGGTCCTGGAAAAGGAGTACCTGGTTGAGTTTGAGTCCCAGGCGCGAACGGATCTACTGTTCCAGGTGTTGGTTGAGTTTGGGTAGGTCCTGGAAAAGTCGGATCTGTTGTTCCAGTTCCTGGTTGAGGTTGCACAAGATTTGGACTAGGAGTTGGTTGAGTTGTGCCACCTTCTGGTGTTGTTTGATTTAAAGGGTTAGGAGGACTTGATTCAATACGGTCATCAATGTCACCCTCTGTTGGTCCTAAGTTATCAAGGTTAGCTTGACTTAGTATGGTGGAAGCATTGCCATCTGTCCCAGGCGCGTTTCCATCCACCACCAAATTGCTCTCCGCTTGAGTCACTCCAGATGCTGTCCCAATAACAAGCGCAGATGCTGAAGTGGAAACATTGCTGTTTACATCTGCAGTTGTTTGCACATCATTACTAACGGTTTGAGCTTGAACTGATGCTGCACTGGCAACAACTCCCACGGCAGTGAGACTTGCTATCAGTGAAGCACGCCTGAACGAAATGGTTTTCATACGTTATTCCTTGTATTCCTTACATTGACCTCTGTGGTTCAGGGTGATAGACTGGATTGAGTAATTCCAGTCTTCCTGAAGAATGTGACGCAAATGTGACAAAGCGTCGGTATCAAAAGGATCTCTACCAAAAGTAATAGTTGAGTTTCTTGGAGAAATTTAGGTTTCTACCAGAAAGAATAGGCACAAGGTTGTATAAAAATTGTTTTAGCTTTCATATTCTGCTCCTCACTCCTCTTATCGTCTACAATCGAGTAATGATTGTTAACTGGATTTAACATTACTTCTGATAATATTGCAACATTTTGTCGCTTTTTGTATCTACCCTCCGGTATCTAATTTAAGTATTAAATGTATAGATTTGGTATCATTATGAAATCGTAGTGATACATATTAATTGATTATATTTTGATAATTTCTGTTTGTTTTGCATCTGTACGGTACAGCTTAGAGTAAGGGTTAAAGCACGCAGGGGTTGGTTACTACCAGGCATTGGAACAGGGTTAGGTGTTTTAGCCATTGCAGACATATATTTAACGGTGTTGTATCCAAGAGGCGACAAAGGTATCATTAGCATTCCTCTGGCGCGAGGATTATGGCATTTTCGCTTCAGTGCCAAGACAATGCGCAGACAGCGCGATCGCATACTCTCGTATATGATGCAACTGTTACAGTGTGGATACTGCTACTTTTAATTAGGTTTACTTTGATCAGTTGGGTTGCGTTAGATCGTGAAATCCGAATGCAAGGAAAAGATACTCCTACAGATTTTGCTACAGTGGTTATTCACTGTCAACTTTAGGTATCGGTGATATTAGACCTCAAACTGGTACTTATCGCTCTGAACAAATGCGGCGATCGCATCACTATCAGGCTGTTGAGCATTTAGCTGCGCAAGGAATTGCAACAGTAGCTAACTGAGAAGCTGGTGCAGATTTATATTCACTACGTCGGCGGTGGAACCCCAATATGATTGCTTTGGCAAAATATATGGAATATGACTGGAGTGCGATCGCTCCTTCAGTTGTGCAAGGAGTAGATTGAATGAAGCATCAATTACAACAAAAGCAAATTAAATTAGAGAACTATCAAACAGTTTATCTAGAAGAAGGAGTGACTCATTCAGAAACAATATTATTTTTACATGGCTGGACAATAGCCACTGAGCCTTATCAAGAAACTCTACATCTTTTGTCGCAGTACTATCATGTTATTGCTCCGGACTTACCAGGTTTTGGCAAAACAAGTTTTCCTACTGCTGTACCAGATTACGATGGATATGTTGAGTGTATTATGAGTTTCTTAAAAGCTTTAAATTTGAAAAAAGTTCATGTAGTAGGACATTCTGGTGGTGGTGCGGTTGGAGTTGTTTTAGCAGCTAATTTTCCCGAACTTGTTAAGAGTCTCATTTTGATTGATAGTACAGGAATTCCGTTAGGCTTTTTACCTGAGGTGGCACTACGACGGTTAATTGATTTTCCGGCTCAAATTGGCAGATTTAAATTTGAGCCGACATTTCTTTTTATGAAAGCTCTAATAAGTAACTGGATTTTTAAGACTCAAAATATGTTTCAATCTTCATGGATTGCATTAGAAAAAGACTTACGCCCATTATTACCACAAGTTCAGTGCCCTACTTTGATTGTCTGGGGCGATCGCGATTTATTTGTTCCTGTTAAGTGTGCATACGAGTTTTCACAAGGTATTCCTCATTCACAGTTAATTATGCTGGAAGATGAATATCATGAATGGATCTTTTATCATGAGGAAAAGTGCGTAAATATTATTGCTAACTTCATTAATGAGACTGAGCTGTAGCTAAATAACATTGTTCTACTTGAATACAGAAGGGAAACGCATATGAGCTGCAAGTATAGGTTAACATTTAAAAACATCTTGGCAACTTTTTTAATATTGTCACTGACACCTGTAACAATGGCAGTTCAGGCAGAGGAAGTGAGCGATCGCCCAGAAAGCAACGTTGGACAAAACATCCGTTGTTCCGAAGCATCTCAAGCCGAACAATATTGGACGCCTGAGCGCATGGAGCGTGCTGAACCACCATCAATGACGCGCCCTGGTTCTCCTAATCCTGATGCTCAACCTGAACCACCATCTAGCCCAGAAACGAGTGCTCCGAGTTGGAGTCCACAAGAAGATGTTCAGCCGCAAACAGAAGATTAATAGAAGTAGTAAGTCACATTTCACTGCCTACTACTTCTTATCAGTCTTATATCAATCTCAATCTGGCAATAAAATCTCAGGAGCCTCTTTGTATAGCATAGTTGCGTAAACTCAGAAAGCTACTACCAAAATAAGGAGAATACATTGCCCCTGGTTGATGGTTGTACTTATAGCTATTGAGTCCATTGATTTGATTGATTGCTCCAAATCTATTAGGACTATACTTAACTAACCAGGGACCGCCACTTGCACCACCTGTCATATCGCAGCCAATACCAATTGGATTAGGATTACCTGAATCATTTACTGCATAAGGGGCAGCACAAACGATCATCCGTCTACCATCAAAGGGTGCAGCTGCAGGATAGCCAAAAGCGTGCCAGAATTGGTTACGCGGGGCATTTGCTAGAAAACCTAAAAACCCCACAACATTGTGAAGACGTCTGTTACCTTTGTCACAAGCTTGAATTGCTCCTAGATCTTGAGCAAAATTACTATTATTGTGCCAACCAGATCTTGCGTAAAGCCCACATGATGACCATGTTCCATAAGGCGCTGGCACAGGAGTTCCTGGTTTGTAAGCAGGTACAAAGGTAACGTTAGTATGAAATCTTCCTTTGCCATCAGATACACAGTGTCCTGCTGTCCAAACGAGACGTTTATTTGTACTATTAACTGCTGACGCTGAACATACCTTATCTACGCCGTTCTCAGTAAAAAATACCTTGCCTATAGTTGTTTCAGGGTACTGCGTGTATCTGTTGAGATTAACAAAAGAGCGTGAGTACGCAAATGGGTAACTAGCAGCAAATGGAACAGAAGTTATCAATGAATTATTTGATAATTGCTCGCTGAGTCTCTCTAATTGAGAGGAAATTGGACCACCGCTAGGTGCGCTAACAGGTGGACCAGACGGCGATCGTTCAACTTGAGATGTTGGTTGAGGGAGAGTAGTACGATTAATATTTACTGGCTTAGCTTCCCGCATCCTTTGTGGAGTCCAGTAGGCTGCGGCTTTATCTGCTTGTGCTATGGGTATATTTATGCCGACGTTACCATTCGTTTGAGCAGTAGCAACTAGGGGTGTGAATGTTGTTAAAAATAAACTCGTGATTGTACCTGTAAAAGCAAAAGATTTGTATAAAATTTTAATCATGTTTCCGTAACTCCTCGTGTAACGTGTGATTATCTTACTGGCAAAGTCGATAGATGTAGGATGACAACTACAGCTAGTTTTGGATAATTGCAGATTTACTTAAGAAATCAATAAAGTTAGCAGTGACCTCATCAACTACAAAATGCTTTTCAAATCAGCCTGGAGTCAATCCGCAGCTAACTTAATGACAAAAATGCTTACCTGTTCAATAACTTCTAGTGAGCAGGAATCAAAATAATTTACAAAACTTCTTTATGCTATTGTTAGGCTTGTCATGCTAATTCTTCTCTACTCCTCAATTAGAACTCGGATTCGTTTAATCTCCTTCAAATTTTATAGAAGTAGAGAGAATAATTCGTTTCAGATTTTGACCTTGCTAATTGCCGATTTTGCCTAACCTAGTTGCATAAAACTGTAATGGAAGCGTACCATGGCAGAGGTAATGATTAACGCAAGATATATATCTTGCATCAAGGCATAAGGTAGGCTTCAAGCCTACCTCACAAATCTATTTAATAACTGTGAAATGGACGCGCTTTCCCGTCCATCTTTTCTATGGGCAAAATTTCAGGCAAAGCAATTAGTTACTGATTATTGTAAGTTTGAGTCACTAATTTGAATAGTAATATTTTTATAATAGTCGTAGCTTTATTAGTGTTGACCTTAATTAGGAATTCAGAGACTATGCCGAAGGCAAAAAGAAAGAAAAAGAGTTATGTATAAAGTGATAAATTTTAGTTTCTAAATCTTCAACGACTATTGGCTTTTCCATAAAGTCGTTACATCCAGCGGCTAGTGCTTTTGCTTGGAACAAATATTGGGGTAAACTAGTTACAGCAATAATTGGACATAACGTGTGTTGACGTAACTGCTGAGTTAAAGAAATACCATCGGTTTCTGGTAACATCAGTTCTAATAAAATCAGTGTTGGCTTGTGGGCGATCGCCAACTGCAACGCATTTTGACTATTTGTCGCCGTCAGCACACCACACCCATAAACTTTAATAATCTCAGTTGTTAACGTTAAACTATCTAGATCGCTATCAACAACTAAAACAAGCGAATTTTCTCGGTCGGGAAAGAAATAATCTTCTGGTGAAAAATGTTTTAAGTTCACAGTAAGCATTGTCGTTGAGTTCCTCTACACATGCCAGCTAAGCCCTGAAATCTGTGTGAGATCTACAGCCATGCCTGAGGAAGAACGAGGCATTTCCAAACATGTTATACCTGCGCTTGAGATTGGCTAGGAGTTAACTTGCCCAGCTATCAATCCTTGCATTCCAAAATAATCAGCAAGTGAATAGGCTTATATTCGGGTACACGTTATAAAATAACCATTTTTGGCTATAATTGTGATAACTTTATAATTATTTAACTAATAGAGTTACTTTTTTGTTGTCAAGTATACTGTTTATATTGTGTAAAGCTGATTTTTGTTGCCTTGGAAACAGGTAATAAAGAGTTGAGAAAAATATTCAATTTAACACTCAAAACTGTTGACACGTCTTTGAGTTAAATTTATTTTCATCTTATTACTTATTTGGGACGGATCTGCTTATGTAGTTGCTCTGCTTTTTCCAGCAATTGTTCGCTTCCAGCTTCAGTAATACCTTTGACGTAATTAATTTTGACTTCTTCTAACATATCAATCAACAAAGATTGAATTTCTTGAATATTGTGTTTTTTTTGTAATTCGTTTTCTAAAGCATCACGTAAGTTTCTCCCCAAGCGGGCGGTAAGTTCAGCACCTACAGAATCTTGCATTGAATTTGTGAGGTTGTTGTATGTCACACTAAATATAGCTTTAGCTAATCTTTTAGTTTGATTTTTACCAACATTACGCAAACCTGGGATGTATTGTAGTGCGCGGTTTCCAGGAAGCTGATGCAGTGTACTAGAAAGACTATGATGAATGAGATTTTCGATATCAGGTTGTACTTGAGGCAAAACATCGTAAACAGCGATATGAAAAAGGCGTGAAGCGATCGCACTCATCTCATTTACATTATTAACCTGTACATAAGGTTTGCGCAGTTCTGGATGCAACAACCATCGAAATACATCTCCCTTGCGAATTGAATTTTGCATTTGTTCAACAATTTGAATTCCTGCCATTTCCGTTAGTTCTGCCGCAAAACCAATGACAAAATCTCGTTGTGCTTCGGCACGAAGAGGGTCAAGATTCAATAAGCCAGTATGGTAGAGACGCACTGAGACCGGAAGGACACGCAATAATCGCCAAAAAGGTAACAGTAAAAACAAGTCGTACCAGCGCCTTAACGTTGCTTCTAGCCAACTTAAGTAAGGATAACGACGACGAATTGCCCTCACCCGTGCAAAAAGATCGAGCGCAAAAATCAGTACAAATGGTAAATCGAGTAGCCAGAAATGGTTTGTTGGTGTATCAAGTCGGTTAACACTGCGATAGTAATTGGTTTGCATCAAGGGGCGAATTTGCGTATCCCAAAATTCCATTTCCTGCTGCCAACCTGCTTGCGTGAGATATAGTGGACTCCAAAATCTTGCAAAAGCATCTCTAGCTAAAGTTTCCCCAGTGCGCACTCGTAGACGTTGCTTGATTGTTTCAAACTGACTACTTTTGTAAGCTGCTGCAAAAGGATTATCTTCAATCAGTGTTTGACTCAGGACACGTACTTGCGCAAGTGAACTTGCAGTTTCAGGTGATTGCAATCCGCTGACAACAACTTGCGCCTCTAAAGCTGCAACTTGGGCAAGATAATTTTCAGTTTCAGGATGCGGTTGAATGCCTTTGACCGGATCGTAAAGCCGTGTCAAGCTAGGAATTATCTGTAGATAGAAGTCGCGACTATACAAGTACGTTAGGTCAAAAACAACTAACAGCAAATTAATCAAGGCGAGAATCGCAATCCCACGTTCTCGCCAAGGGTAGCGTCGCTCGAAATATGGTTTAATTCTTGCCATTATTTTGATCGCAGGGCGCGAGAGTAGGAGTGAGTGGCTGCTTTGGATACTTGATCGCTGCTCTTACAAGCTCTAGTGCCCACAATATCTAAGGTTTGTATTGAAAAACAAACGGTATGAGGCAAGTGAAGTTCACTTTGTTTTAGTATAGCTATTGCAATTTACTAACAAAACTGGTAATGTTTACCATATAATGAGGCTTTAAAAGAAAATAAAATTAAAGCTTAATGACCCAGTATAAAAATATAGTACTAAGTTGTAAAAGCAATGTCGAGAGCTTAGTAAAAACTCAACATTCTTTGTGCAAACAGAATCAGCACCGCTTATGAGCCAAATTGCAATTAAAACTGCGAGTCCGCAAGAATGGCAGTACATACAAGAAATCCGGCGTGCGGTCTTTCAAGAAGAACAAGGAGTCGATCCGGCATTAGAATTTGACGGTAAAGATGAAATCGCTCAACAGATTATTGCTTACATAGATACCCAGCCAGTAGGAACTGCGCGTGTGAGATATTTAGATGCGAAAACAGCAAAAATAGAACGACTAGCAGTGTTATCAATTGCCAGAGGACAAGGAATTGGTAAGCGATTGATGCAAAAAGCGATAGAACTAGCGATAGAAAAAAAGATTCAAGAAGTTGTGATTCACGCTCAAGAATATATAAAACTACTGTATCAACAACTCGATTTTATTCAAGAGGGAGAAACATTTGATGAAGCGGGGATTCCTCATGTAAAAATGAGGAAAAAATTAACGAACAACGAGTGTGATTAGGCTCAAACACAATCAAGCGCGAGGGCTGCTGATTCTAGCACTGATCTGGCTTGCAGGTGCGGTAAGCGATCGCATTTGGCTGAATATAGATAACTCAGTTCCCGCTTGGGATCAAGCTGATTACCTCAACGGTTCTTTAAATTACTGGCAAGCTTTACAGCAGATACAGTGGTTTAGTCGTGAATGGTGGACAGATTTCTGGCATCTTTCTTCAAAGATACCGCCTGGAATATACACAGTTGCTGCGATCGTACAGCAAATTTTTGGTCGGGGAATAGAGCAAGCTACACTTATTCATTTAATATTTAGTGCGATTCTCCTCACTTCTGTTTATGGATTAGGTGTACAACTATTCAATAGAGAAATAGGCTTATGGGCAGCAGCATTGTGTCAATTGTTTCCTAGTCTTTACCGCTACAGACTAGAATTTGTCTTAGATTATCCCTTGACTGCTGTAGTCACACTCTCTTTTTTGTGTTTAACACTTTGGACTTTTAGTGCAAGCTTAATAGCACCGGTAAAATCTCGCTTATCTCCTAGCAAACAATGGTTGTGGGCTGCGGCTTTTGGGATTTCCTTCGGGCTAGCGATCTTAGTCAAACAAACCGCGTTGTTTTTTCTATTCGTTCCAGTACTCTGGGTAGGCATTGCCACATTGTATCGACGACAATGGCAGCGTTTATTACAGTTAATCGCAAGTCTACTGCTATCAGTAGTGATATTCTATCCTTGGTATCGCACCAATTGGTTAACTGTCTTAACAAGTGGTAAACGCGCAACAATAGATTCTGCAATTGCTGAAGGCGATCCACCTTTAAATACTCTTGCAGCTTGGACTTATTACTGGGAAATTCTGCCTTATCAAGTTTCTTGGTTATTACTTTTAGTACCAATCATCGGAATCCTTCTTTATTGGAAGCGCAAGGAAAAATATCATACCTCATTAGCTTGGTTAGCCATATTTTGGCTAGGTGCTTATTTTTTATGTTCATTAAATATCAATAAAGATGAACGTTATGTTTTGCCTTACTTACCCGTTGTTGGCTTATTTTTAGCTTATGGTTTAACATCCTGGCGCGGACGTTGGGGAAATCGTGTTCGTTGGGGTAGTGTCACTTTGGCAGTACTACTGATGTTTCTCAATCTGTTTCCCCTAGGAGGTATAGGTCAAAGTATGACACAAGTGTTGAGTCCTAAAGCAGAACACTATGCTTTGGTTGGTTCTCGTTTACCGCATGCAGAAGTGATCGAAGAAATCATTCAACAAGCACCTTATTTACGCTCTACCTTAGGAGTTTTACCATCTACTCCACAGATCAATCAACACAACTTTAATTACTATGGGGCATTACGAGACTTTCAAGTTTATGGGCGACAAGTTGGAACGCGATCGCAGCAAATAGCACAAGATGCACGATCGCTTGATTGGTTCTTAACAAAAACTGGCGATCAAGGTTCAGTTCCCGCAGCCCAAGCAGAA
The DNA here is from genome assembly GCF_002749975.1 of Gloeocapsopsis sp. IPPAS B-1203. NCBI lineage: Bacteria > Bacillati > Cyanobacteriota > Cyanophyceae > Chroococcidiopsidales > Chroococcidiopsidaceae > Gloeocapsopsis > Gloeocapsopsis sp. IPPAS B-1203. The sequence continues at coordinate 31,530 of NZ_PEIG01000022.1, forward strand.
ATGGTGCAAACGATTGAGCGATCGCCTGATTTTAAAATTCACAAAAGTTGGGCATTACCTGACGGTAGCACATTAAATCTATATCGCGATCGCACTCCGGAGGTTGAAGTGACTTCAGTGCAAACGCCATTAGCAAATGTGAAACTCTTGCAAGTTACAGTACCTCAACAAATACAGCCTGGGATACCTGCGCCTGTCACCTATCAATGGATTGGTTCGTGGGATGAGTTGCAGTCTGGTTTAGTATTACTTGATTGGGATCAGGATACCAATTTAAAATCTCAATGGATACACGATCATGCAGTCGGAATGGGAAATCTGCATTCAGTCGTTCAAACTCATCAAGGCACATTTCAAGTAATTGAACGGATGGCAATGCTACCACCGGCAAATCTCCCCACAGGAACTTATACATTAAAAGCAACTTACTTGAACCGTAATACAGGCGAAACTTATCCAATTGCTGTCCCGCTGGTGACTGTAAATATTGAACCAAATGCTGAACCTGTTGCAGCACCTGAACTCGATTTATTAACACAGTTGCGGATTTTAGCTGCTACTTTACCCCAAGGACCAACAGCACTAGAATGGGTTTTTGAAGAAATTGCCCGCATTAATCAATACGATCCAACGCAAGATTATTTAATGCAAACTCAACAAGCCTTAACCTATCGCCTACAGCAGGAATCACAAAATTTAGAGTGGGCGTATACTTTGGCTTTATCTAGAGTATTGAAACAACAAGTCAAAGAAGCGATCGCAGCTTTAGAAAAAGTCACTCAACTCGACGCTCAAAACCCTTATGCTTATGCCTATCTTGCTTTTGTCCATCTTTATAATTGGCACGGCGCACCTGCAGCAGCTGCCCTTAAAAATGCCCGTACACTCAACTCTAATATTCCAGAAATTCAAGTTCTCAGCAGTGTTGCTGCATTGTTACAAGGCAATCTTATAGACGCATGGCACTATTTTACAACCTGGCAGAACACGTAAAATCTGTCATACTTTATTTTACCCTGACCTCTGACTTTTGCTATAAATAGCGCATCAAAAGTGATTCTAGTTGAGCAATACCAATCGGCTTATTTAAACACTCTTGGGCACCAGCTTCAAGGAAGCGATCGCACTTTTCAGTTGTTTGTGTTATGACGACTATGGGAATTGTTTGATCGAGTTCTGCTTTAAGATGTTGTATGAGAGTTACAGTTGTAACATTTTCTGATAATTGAGGATCTAATAAAATTAGTTTTGGCTTAAATTTCTCGATCTGAGCCAAAATATTATTTGTCACTTTCAAGTACTTAACTTCATAGCCAATTGCTTTAAGGTAAGATTGAATAATGCTGCCATGATTACCATTACCACTAATCAGAATTCGTGGCGAACAATTGAATAGATGACCAGCTTGTTGATTGTAGCCATACTGCTCATCTTCTGTCGGTTGAGGGTAATCCGGTAACAACAAAGTAAAATCACTACCCTTACCCAGCGTTGACTTTACAGTAACATTTCCACCGTGTAGATGCGCTAGTTTACGAGTTAAAGCTAAACCTAGACCGGTTCCTTCATATTGACGATTGAAACGACTATCTAACTGCTTAAATGGTTGAAATAGTAACTTAAGATGTTCTGAAGCAATACCAATTCCTGTATCAGAAACAGTAAAAGTGATTCCTTGAGGAACTTTTTGAACTCGAAGAGTAACTTTACCAGATGGAGTAAACTTAATTGCATTTGTTAACAGATTAAGTAACATTTGCTTAACTCGTCGTTCATCAGCAAAGCAGCAAACAGCCTGAGGATCGAGTTGACTAGTAAGTTGCAAACCTTTTTTAATTGCGCGATCGCGTACAATTGCCAAGCAAGTTTCACATAACTCAGGTACTTGAACTAACGCTAACATCAGTTCTTCTTTGCCTGCTTCAACTTTCGAGAGGTCAAGAATATCATTAATCAATGATAGCAAGTGTTCGCCACTACTATAAATGCAGCTTACATATTCTTTTTGCTTTGCATTTAAAGAACCAAAGATTTCTTGATGTAGTAATTGTGATAAACCTAAAATAGCATTCAAAGGTGTGCGTAATTCGTGGCTCATCGTTGCTAAAAACTCACTTTTAGCTTTACTGACGTTTTCTATAGCTTCTTTACTTTTTCGCAGTTCAATTTCTACTTGCTTGCGTTCACTAATATCACGCACTATACTCACAACTTCATCTTCGCCACAAACAACCATTCGGGCTTCATAATTGCGATTTTTTCCTTGAATGGGAAGTTGATATTCAATGAGTTGAACTGTGCAATTTGTGAGTGCTTTCTTAATACCTAACCTAATTTTCTTGCTCACACTCTCTGGCAAAAATTCTACTAAATTTTTACCAATAAATTCATCTTCTGGTACATATAAATCAAAATTTTTTGTTCCTTTAAAATCTAGAATAATACCATCTTTTCTAATGCGAAACATTGCATCTGGAATAGCATTTAAAAGAGCGCTATTTTTAGCTTCAGTTTTACGCAGTGCTTCTTCTGTTCGCTTACGGACAATTGCTGCCCCAATACTTCCAGATGCTGCAATTAAAATAGCTTCTTCTGATTCTTGCCATTGTCTTTGATAGCGACATTCATCGAACCCAACAAAACCCCAGAAAGAATCCTCAATAAAAATCGGTACGATGAGAATCGAAATAATATCTTGCGGTTCTAGAACTTGTCTTTCAGTTTCTGGAAAATCTTTTACCAACCCACAGACAATGTTTCCTGCACTCAGGAGTTGATACCAACGAGGTAAAAAGTTAAGATACGAAAGGTTTTGTAATTCAGGGTTATCAATCTCAGGAGTTACTGTGTTATCTGTCCATTCAAATCGCTGACTCAGTAGTGGTTCACCACTGTGAGGATCAGTATGATTCTCAAAAACATAAACTCGATTCACCTGAACTGCTTTACCTAAAGTCTCAAGTGCTTTGTATACTGCTTGAGTAAAATCTTTTGCTGTCAGTAATTGATTCGTCGCCGCCGCAACACCTTCTAACAAGCGATCGCGTTGTGTCACAACAGATGTCACTAATTTGCGTTCAGTAATGTCTTTTTTGATTCCTACATAGCAAACAGGTTGATTTTGCTCATCACGCACTGTAAAAGCTTTCAGTTCTATATGTATTAGCTTGCCACTTTTTGTGCGACTCAGTACTTCGCAGCAATAACGATCATTTTTAACAAGTTCTTGACAAACAGTTGAAAAAACTTGTTCGCCAAGATGAATTGCTGGTGTCTTCCCATCCAGATCTTCATCTGAGTAACCTAGTAACAACTGATGCATTGCATTTTGTTGTAAGTAATAGCCTTGAAGATCAATAATTGCGATCGCATCATTGCAGTGAGTAACAATCTGACGAAAAGTGTTAATTTCTGCTAAAACGCTGATGCGCTGATCTGCTCTACAACAACACTCTTTCAGTGGTGAATGTAAGCTAACTTTACTTGTGCTTTGTAGCCTTTGTAAATCTTCAAAACGTTTACCTAGCCACTGCCATCTTGCATTGGCGAATTGTAGCTTCTGCAACAATATTGTACTAGTGACCTGTTCTGCTATAAGATATTCTTGCACTCCTATACTAATAGCTTCGCAGATCAGTGCTTGATTTTGCGTATCACCAATTGCAATTAGAGGAAAACCAGCATAAATGTGGCGTACTTGATTAACAACTTTTAAGCCATAAGCATCAAGCCTGGATATCACCAGTAGAATCACAGTTTCTGCTTGATATGATACACATTGATGTAGCTTAATGTTGTCTAGACTTGCAATAGCTATTAGCTCAATCTGTGTCTGATTGAGTTGTTGCAATATTTTTTGAATTTGATGCCTATCTGATACGTCTGCTACCAGTACAATCTTTAGCAGTTCTGCAGTCATTTACTTTTCAGTTCACATCGACAATCAGAAACCAATACTAGAGAAGGCAATTTGTGTACGAGGCGATCGCACTTTTATAACTAGTATAAATAGTAATATTCTTCACTCATGGAAAATCTATTTGATAACTAACCTGAAGATATCACTTAGTTGTATAAATCAATGTGCTATGGATCACTTTGCATCAATATTTTTTTATCAGTATAATATGCGATCCTGGATAGGATATGACATTGTTTGCATCATTTCGAGTAACAAGATTGCATAGTTTTCAATTAATACATATTAAACTTCTGTAAATCATTACTAGAATATAGCGAGAGAAAGTTCGTCTATTGTTATTATCTACTTACCTCAGGTATTTTATTGAGTAAAGTTTGTTCAGGAGGTTAAGATCATTAAATATTAGTTGTCTACAGCTTGACTCGCATTTAATAAAGTTGATCTATCTAGTTTGATTACTCGACCTCATAAATGAACTAATACTCAAGGCTGATTTTTCTAGAACAAACAACAAATTATATTAAGTGTACAGGTAAACGAGTCTTTGGCGCAGCTGAGTGTGAGATCTTAAGTGAGACTGTTTTATATCAGCAAGTAACTTTAGTCAAGAGCAAGCAATTATTTGTAGTAAAAACTAGCTGGATAAGAAAGTATCATGAGTCATCAAAATTTAAGAATTGTCTCTCTCATACCCAGTGCAACAGAAATTGTAGCGGCGCTAGGATTAGAAAATGTCATGGTTGGGCGATCGCATGAATGCGATTATCCGCCAGAAATAAAAGATCTTCCTGTGTGTACCGCAGCGAGGCTCAACTCAGAAGCACCCAGCAAAGAAATTCATCAAAACGTCAACCAAATTTTGCACTCAGCATTGAGCATTTACCAAGTTAAAATAGACGTCTTAGAAAAGTTAAAACCAACACACATTATTACTCAAGACCAATGCGATGTTTGTGCTGTTAGTTTACAAGATGTTGAAGCAGCAGTAGCACAACTGACCCAAAGTCAGCCCAAGATTATTTCCCTACAGCCTAATAGTTTAGCTGACGTTTGGCACGATATCGAGCGAGTTGCTAATGCATTGGGAGTGCGATCGCTCTTTTTAATCGAAGATCTCGAAGCACGAGTGAATATTTGTCAGCAAAAGACAGCAAGCCTTTCTTTAGAGGAACTACCTACAGTGGCTTGCATTGAGTGGACTGATCCGCTGATGACTGCTGCTAACTGGATTCCAGAACTTGTCACGCAAGCTGGGGGACAACCACTTTTTAGTGTTAGCGGACAACCATCCCCAACTCTGACTTGGGATACTCTCGTTGCAACGAATCCTGATGTGATGATCTTTATGCTATGTGGCTTTGATTTACACCGTACTCGTCAAGAAGCAATGGCATTAACTCAACACTCTGAGTGGGAAAAGTTACACGCAGTGCAACATGGAAGAGTTTATATTACTGACGGCAACGCGTATTTCAATCGTCCTGGACCACGCCTAGCTGATTCGTTAGAGATTCTAGCAGAAATTTTGCATCCAGAGATTTTTGACTACGGTTACAAAGGAACTGCTTGGGAACCGTTGTAGCTTGCATGACAAATCTTAATGAGTAGCCCCGAAGAAAGTCGGAAGACAGATTTGATGCATGCTTGCAATTAAAAGTAATGAGTGATTAGCAACTAGCAACTTAATCATAGCCTGGTTATTCAACTGGAGATGATATTACTAGTAGCTTCCATAGTCCGTTCTTCTGCTAGAGGTGGACGTAGGCATAAATAAATTAAAGGACCAAAAAGCGGGATTAGCGCTGTCATCCAATAGAGGAGAGAACTATCTAGACCTCGACGTGTCATATCATCTCGTAGCAAAGCAGGAAACAAAAGGCACAGCAAACAAAAGTCTAAACTCATAACATGAATAAAACGACTTGTACGCCATTGATAGACATAATCTCCCCAATCTCCCTTGCTGAAGCCGTAAGCAACAAGTAAAACTGCCGCAGTCATTAATATTATTCCAGTCCAACGCGAATCTAGTAACTTCAAGAAAGCGTTTTTTTGTCCTGGAAACGTTGTACTTGGTTCGCGCAAAGCTAAGTAAGGTAACAGTGCAAAAGCACCAACCCCAAAAGAAAGCGCCGCAAATGGGAAAGCCGGAATTTTTTGCGTTCTGCCATCAAAAAATAGCAGGCAACTATAAATCATGGGCCAAACACCCATAATATAAAATAATGCAACAATTAGAGGATTGATGCCGTCGATTTCACCGATAGAAAGATTCTTAATCAGTTCAAACGTGTCAGGTTGATTCGGTGGTGCCAAAAAAAAAGCATAAATTGCTAGTCCCACCCAGGTTGTGGCAAAGCCAATTTTTCTGATCATGGTTAATTATTTTAAGGCTTCAGAGAGGTAATCAGCAGCAGCTTCGACAACAGCGATCGCTGTTTCATAATCCATGCGAGTTGGTCCTAACACGCCTACACTACCTACAGGAACTGTTCCACGCCGATACGTTGATGAAATTAAGGTGCAAGTCCGAATCGGTTGCAGAGGATTCTCTGAACCAATGCGCACGCTGACGCGATGCTTGCTATATTCTCCTTCAGGTTCCTCGAAAATCAAAGGCCAGAGTTGATCTTGCTCTTCTTCTAGCAAATGAATGATGGTTTGGACTTGCTGTAGTTCGGCAAATTCTGGTTGACGCAACACTTCGGAAACGCCGCGAATCATAATTTGCGTTCCTGATACTTGGCGGCGACTGAGTTCTCCTAAGAAGCTTTTAAGAACATCGCCATAGCGCTGAAATTCGCGATCTAATTGATTCCAACTTAAAGTGGCTATTTCACAGAGCGATCGCCCCCGCAATTGAGCGTTCAAAAAGTTAGATAATATCTGTAGTTCTCGTTCAACAACTTCTGAATCAAGTGGCGTTTGCTCTTGAGTAACAGGCAGATCCATTAATGTCGAATGTGTCTCATAGGCATCGGTAACAACTATCAGCATCGCCTTGCCTGGTTCTAACTGTACTAGCTGGAGATGCCGCAGTCGCGTTGTGTTAGTTTGTGGCATTGTAATTAGCGTGATGCAGCCACTGACTGTAGAGAGAATTTGTGCTGCCCCTTGTAACAAAGCTTCGATACTCCAGTCTTCCCACTTCAGCCGCTCGTGAAAAACTTGCTCGACCTGCTTTGCTAAAATTTCTGATGGAGAGATGAGTTGGTCTACATAAATTCGGTAGCCAGAATCTGAAGGAACTCTTCCGGCAGAAGTGTGGGGTTGGTAAAGCAATCCTGCTTTTTCTAGAACACCCATCGTGTTACGAATTGTTGCTGAGCTAACACCAAGGTTGTACTCTTCTACCAATGCTCTAGAGCCAACTGGTTCTGCAGTAGCAATGTAGTGGCGTACTGTTGCCCAAAGAATGTGCTGTTGCCGAGCATTAAGCTGCACTTGCATAGCTGATTGAAACACGAAGATATTGAGTAAGTTTAAAAAAGTTAGCGATTAGATAGTGAATTATTAATTTATTTAATATAAGATAACAAATCTCCCTACGAGTGGAAATCAGTAACAAGATGTATTTCACTTCGTGCCTTTGAGTGCTGAAAGTCAATTTTCGAGAATTTGAACATCGGCACAGACAGTAGTGTATATGTAGTAACGCTCACTGAGTTTTGAGATTAATATCTCATTTACTCAAGTTAAACTAAAAATCGTATTCTACCTTACTTAATCCCAGTTGCAGCAGTAGCAAGCAATACTATTGCCAGCAGCGATCGCGGCTTAATAGCGAGGAATTGTCGAATCAACTGCCAAAGAGTACGCATCAATCCCGCCAGCAATATTTTTCACATTTGTAAATCCTTGCTGCTGTAACCATTGACACATTTGAGCAGAACGGATGCCATGATGACACATGACGAGTGTTTCTACATGAGGGTCAAATCGAACAAGTATAGTATCAGCCCAGCGGGCAAATTGACTTAAAGGTAAGACATCAAAGTTAGCAATCGATGCGATCGCCACTTCCTCTGATTCGCGGACATCGATCAACTGTAATGCTGGCATTGGTTGGGTGCGCAAGCGTTGATCGAGTTCTTCGACGCTGATTTGCTCAATTGAATGACTAAAATGTGGTGTCATACGCTATTTTTTCCAGCATCACAAGCATGTTTTGCGGAGGTTTTAGTCCCTAAGCCAGAAAATATCCGGTTTTTAGAGTATTAAACTAAGTTTTAGCATGATTTGAATTTCAGTCAAAAGCTAATAAGTATCCCTTTGTGCGGTCTGGGGTAAAACATGATGAAGCGACGCCCATTCTTTTATTTTTTAGCAGTCAGTATAGTGGTGCTGTTATTGACAGGTATCGGTGGCTGTTACTGGTTAGTACGAGGAAGTCCGTTAACGTTATTACAAGGTGGAACGCAAGCAACACCTGAAGCAGCGATTTTTGTGCCAAAACAAGCACCTGTGATGGTGTCAATTTTAGTCAATCCAGACCGCTTGGAGAAATTGCGCCAAGCAATAGCCCGCCCTAAAGAACGACGGCGATCGCGTTTGGAGTTAGACCAAATTAAAACAACATTGCTGGCTAACACTGGCTTAGATTACCGCCGCGATGTTCAACCTTGGTTAGGCGATGAAATTACAGCTGCGGTGACAACCAGCGACTATGACAGAGATCAGTATAACGGTCAACAGCCAGGATATCTGATGGCACTTGCGACCAAAGATGCCGAAAAAAGCCGCGAATTTTTACAGCTTGTCTTTTCCAAACAAGCGATCGCACCAACTGATTTAGAATTTGAAGACTATAAAGGTGTGAATTTGGTTTATCACAAACCTCATGCACAGGGAGAGAGCTTACAGCCATCAACCCGTATCCTTTCAGGTGCTGTAGTCGGCGATCGCTTTGTGCTACTTGCCAATCACCCTCGGGTGATTAAAGATGCCATTAATAATGTTCAGGCTCCGGATCTCAACTTAACAACATCAAGTCGTTATCAGCAAGCTTTAAGTCAGTTACCACCTCGGCGACTGGGTTTAGCTTTTCTCAATCTTCCTGGGGTAATTTCATGGCAAGGATTAGACACTGCCCAAACTTATGAAAGCCAAATTATTGCGTTAGAAGCAAACCGTAAAGGACTATTAACCGAAACAACACTTCTTGCTGCATCACCTCAAGAAGTTGCTTCTACACCAGAGTTGAGAGAACCTGTTGGTGCTTTAAAGTACGTTCCCGCAACAAGCGGCTTGGCGATCGCTGGAACTGATTTGAGTAACTTAAACAACACGGCACTCAGCCAACTATGGAAACAAGTTGCACAAATATCAACTTCTGGCTACGATGCAATTTCACGTTTGATTAACCAACCATTAGCGAACCTACAGCAACGCTGGGGTATCAATTTAGAAGAAGATATTTTTAGTTGGGTGCAAGGAGAATATGCGATCGCACTTTTACCTCACGCCGATACATCAACTTCAGATTGGATTTTTGTGACTGAAAAATCTCCAGCTGCAACTGAAGGTATTTCGCGATTAGATATGCTGGCACGACAACGCGGATATGATATCACCACACTGCCACTAGGAGAGCAAAAAATTGCGGCTTGGACACAACTGACAACAGCTCCATTAGCAAAAGCAAACTCTGAAGCAGGCGCAATTACAATCAAAGCAAAAGTACTGGGTGTTCATGGCTCAACAGATAAATATGAAATTTTGACGACTTCGGTAGATGCTATGGATGCAGTATTTAAAGCCGATCAAGCTGGTTCGTTGCTCAATGATGCGAAATTTCAAGCTAGTATTGAAGCCATACCACAGCCGAATGCAGGTTATGTGTATCTTGATTGGACAATGACTCAATCACTGCTAGAACGTCAGTTACCCGCACTGAAGCTCGTGGAAGTCATCGCTAAACCTTTGTTTGATAATTTGCGATCGCTGACTGTCAGTAGTTACGGTAGTGAACCAGGATTACTCAAAGGTGGTGTATTTTTCCGCTTGAATGAGTAGTATAGGAAAGCTTAAAGGACGCGCTAGCTTGGCGAATAAATTCGCTCCTAAATAAACTAAGTCCAGATGGTGCGTGGACTTACTCATAAAACTCTTATTTTAGTGTGCGCTCGTCAACTTCGTTTGGGTAGCCCCGACTTTAGTCGCAGGGCTTTTACGATTCATGCAGAGGTTTATTGTAGGATCAAACTTGCGATCGCAATTTACAAACCACTGACAAAATCAAATAACTGATGAGCAAGTTGTAGTTTACTACATTGAGAAACTTCTATTTGGCGTCCTTGAGCGTCTAAAAACACTGCTGAGTTAAAATCACTGCCAAAACCAACATTAGGCTGATCAATCGGATTTGCTACAATCGCATCCAGTTTCTTTTGCTGTAATTTTTGCCGTGCAGGAGTGACAATATCTCCAGTTTGCGCGGCAAAACCAATTAGGCGTTGGTGGGATTGTTTGCGGTGTCCCAGTTCTGCCACAATGTCGGGGACGGGTGCTAAGAGTAAATGTTCTGGAAGCGATCGCTTTGGTAATTTGTCTTGACTGTATTCTGCTGGTTTTACATCAGCCACAGCGGCGGACATTACCGTTAAATCAGCATCAGCAAAGTTTTCCAGCATCGCTTGCTGCATTTGCTCGGCATTGACAACTGCGATCGCTCGAATTCCTTGCGGTACACTCCACTCAATCGGTGCGTGAACTAAAGTTACAATTGCCCCGCGATGTTGTGCTGCTTGCGCTAAAGCTAACCCCATTTTCCCTGTCGAGGGATTACCGATAAACCGCACCGGATCTAAATATTCGCGCGTTCCCCCTGCACTAATTAATACACGTTTGCCAAATAAGTCGCGCTTGCCAGATGTATAAAGTAAAGATTGAACTCCAGTGATAATTTCTGCTGGTTCTGCCATTCGTCCTGCACCAACGCGATCGCACGCGAGCAAACCATAACCAGGTGCTAATGCATGAAACCTTGAATTTGTCAATAGTTGTTGCCAATTGCGTTGTACGGCAACTTGCTGCCACATTTGGGTATTCATCGCTGGTGCGAGTAGCACCGGACATTGAGACGCAAGTACTGTATTTGTTAACAGATTGTCTGCAATACCGTAACTTAACTTAGAGAGCGTATTTGCTGTTAAGGGGGCAATTAAAAAAACATCTGCCCACTCACCGAGTTCAATGTGCAATGGACGGGGATGAGGTTGCCAAAAATCTGTATCTGTGTATGCTGGGTGACGCGATAGCGTAGCAATTGTTAACGGTGTAATAAACTGCTGTGCTGAATCTGTCAGAATCACCCGCACCTGCATTCCCGCCTTGAACAGCGTAGAAATGACTTCGCAAACTTTATAAGCTGCGATTCCCCCACCAATACCAATTAGTACACGCTGCGGTTGCTCCACGATCGCAATACTGCAAGTCTATTCCAAGAGTGATTATAGCTTTTCTGATTACTAGCCACTAACCACTAGCCACTTACTCCTCACGCTTCATCATACGGCTCTAAGTCTAATAAATAAATATACGGTTCAACTAACTCAGGGCGCTGAAAAGCGATCGCGCGGAGCAAATGCCAATCTTTTAAACCATCAAAGACATTCGTGTAGTCGTCTCGTTCTAGCCGTGTAGCTAGGTTTTCGACATCGGTAGCAGTGATAGTAGCAATATCCTGCTTTGATAGGCTCAAAGTTTCCCTCATTGACACACCTCCCTTGAGCAATTGAAACTGGTATCAGGTTCAGTATTTATGTCCAACCTCATTTATCTTACTAATTCAAGCTCGGTAGATGTATAAAACATCAGTAGCAACTGTAGAAATTTCGGATTAATTTAAGAAACTTGTTTACTTTCTCCAGATAATTTTGTCACAACAAAGTCGCGGATAACTGGAATCGCTTCTGGACGAATTTCATGCCCCATCTCAAATTCATGATACTGTACTGCCACACCCGACTGCATTAATTGCTCTCGCGCAGAGATAGCTGCACTTAAAGGGACAACATAATCTTGACGTCCATGTACGATTAAAACTGGAGGATGTGTAGCAGTTATTGATTTCAGGGGATGCAAATAGCCACTTAAACTAGTTAAGCCAGCCAAGGGTAATGTAAGTCCTACATCCAAAGTCATCGCCCCGCCTTGAGAAAATCCACTCAAAATCGTGTGAGATAAAGGAATACCAGTAGTACTTTCGAGTGACTGTAGCCACTCTATTAATGATTGACGACTTTCTGCTAGCCCCTGTCCTTGGTTTTCGTGTAGGTTATACCACATTCTTCCTGTAGAAACGTAGGGATGTGGGAAAGGTGCATTGGGAAACAAAAATTGGTAGTCAGGTAGGTTTAGTAGTTGCGATAGCGGGGCTAAATCTTGAGCATTCGCGCCCCAACCATGCAAAAAAACAATCACTCCCTTAGGTGGTTCCCCTGTCATTGGGGGAACTGTAATAACTTCTAAAGGCAGAACCGTACTCCTTAAATTAAACTTCTTAATCAGATCCTAGCGAACTAGCTGCACACTTTGAATTTAACAGTATTAATCGGCACCTTCAATCGGAGCAAAGCCCTGACGTTGAATGTTTTCAGTGATATGGCGGGGTTCAAGAAATTGTAATAGATAATCAGGTCCTCCGGCTTTAGAACCGACACCAGAGAGTTTAAAGCCACCAAAAGGTTGTCTAGCGACGATCGCACCTGTAATTGTGCGGTTGATATACAAGTTACCAACTTCAAATTCTTGCTGTGCTATTTCAATATGCGAAGGAGTCCGCGAGTAAATTCCTCCAGTTAAAGCGTAGTTTGTGCCATTAGCAACCCTGATCGCCTCGGCAAAATCTTTCACGCGTATGACAGCGACTACTGGACCAAAAATTTCCTCTTGAGCAATTGTTGCTGTGGGTGAAACTTCACTAAAAACAACAGGACCAATAAAATATCCGGTATCTGGTGCTGCAAGTTCGACTGCAACTTCAGCTTCGGCACGTCCTTTTTCAATATATTCTTTAATGCGTGCTTGGGCTGTCGCATCAATGACAGGACCTACTTGCGTACTCGGTAACTCTGCTGCACCAATATTTAGCGATCGCGTTGCTTCGGCGACTCTTTGAATAAAAATTTCATAAATCGGTTCAAGCACAATCACCCGCGAACACGCCGAACATTTTTGTCCGCTATAACCAAATGCTGATTGCACAACACCCGCAACAGCTTGATCTAGATCGGCACTTTCATCAACAATGATGGCATTTTTGCCACCCATCTCAGCAATCACGCGTTTTAAGTGCTTTTGCCCAGGTTTTAAAATTGCTGCATCAGCATAAATGCGACAACCGACTTCTTGCGAACCTGTAAATGCGATTAAGTGAGTATCAGGGTGATTGACAAAGTAAGCTCCAACTTGCGAACCTTTACCAGGAACGTACTGAAATACGCCTTTGGGAATTCCGGCATCAACTAAAATCTCTGCAATTTTGGCAGCTATTACTGAGGATGTTTCGGCAGGTTTGAGTAAAGTACAGTTACCACTGACTAAGGCTGCGACAGTCATTCCAGTTGCGATCGCTAAGGGAAAATTCCAAGGCGAAATGACTATTGCAATGCCTCGTGGTTGGTAGTGATAGCGGTTATTCTCTCCAGGGATATCGTAGTTAACTCCCTGATCTAACCGTTCCATTTCATCCGCATAATAACGGCAAAAGTCGATTGCTTCTGAAACTTCGGCATCTGCTTCGCGTACAGGTTTACCAACTTCTAACACAATCCAGCAGGATAACTCGGCGCGGCGTTGTTCCATCAAGTCAGCAGCTTTACGCAGGATGTTTGCGCGATCGCTTACCGGTGTCCGTTTCCATGCAGGAAATGCCGTTTTAGCAGCTTGCATTGCTTGTTCAGCTTGTTCCACCGATAGCAAGCCTACCTTACCAATCACTTCGCTAGGGTTAGCAGGATTGAGTGAATTAATGCTTTCTTGGGTGTTGACATACTCGCCATCGAGTAGCGGTAAGTAAGTTTTACCGAGTTGCTGACGTACTGCTGCAAATGCTTGTTGCGATCGCTCTGTTTGTTCCATTTTAGAAAAATCTACATCGGCGGCGTTGGGGAAGAGGGGTGAGGAGCGTAGGGCTTTGCCCTTCTCGGAGAGTGGGGCGTGGGGCGAGGGGTTAGAGGTTACTGGGGGGGCGATGAGTTCTTCTATGGGGCGTTCTTCCATGTTTTGACGCAGGAAGGAACTATTGGCTGTATTTTCAAGTAAGCGGCGAATCAGATACGCCATTCCTGGAAGTAATTCACCATAGGGACAATATACTCTGACGCGGTAGCCGCGATCTACCAGTGCTTTAGCAAGTTTATCTCCCATGCCGTAAAGAACTTGCATTTCAAAGCGACGACGAGGGATATTTAAAGTTTCTGCCATAGCAATTGCATGAGCTTGCGATCGCACATTATGACTGCCGATTGCTGAATAAATATATTCGTGATTTTCGAGTAATATTTGAGTTAATTTCTCAAAATTGACATCTGTTGCAGCTTTATCGTTAAATACTGGCTGTTCCCAATCTTTTTGAGCCGCTTTAATTGTTTCTTGATCCCAATACGCACCTTTGACTAAGCGCACTGTCAGTGGATAACCCCGCTGTTTTACCCAAGAAATTACATCATGAACATCTTGTTCGCTGTCACGCAGATAAGCTTGAATTGTAATCCCGATATCGGTACGAGTACGGAACTCGTCTTCGAGTAGGATGTTTTTGAGAATCGCCAGTGTAATATCTTTGTAAGCGTATTGCTCCATGTCAAAGTGAACTGCTACGCCTAATTCTGCCGCACGAAGCAAAAGAGTCCGAATGCGCGAACTCACTTTTGCTTCGCTACCTTGTGCATCTAAGGGATCGAACTGCGAGTAAAACGCGGTTAATTTGACGGAAACTTGAACTTTTGATATCGGTTGATTGTCAGCTTGATCGATTTGTGCTACTGGTGTCCAATTCTTGGCAGCTTCTGCTAGCTGTTCCATTAATTCTAAGTAGCGATCGAGATAGTACTGCGCCTCAACTTCAGTAATGACGGCTTCACCTAGAATATCAATCGTGAACGCCATTTTTTCTTTACGCAGGCGCTCAATTGTCTTGAGAACTTGTTTGATATTTTCTCCAGCAATGTACTTATGTGCCAGTGCCTCTACTGCTGTTGATACCGTCGTAGCCGCAACTTGTCCTGGCATGGAATCAGGAGAAGCAAAGTTGAGCATTCCTTTCAGTGCTGTGGGGAGTTCAACTGAGGGATCTCCGAGATACTCTTGTAAGTGGGCGGCAATTTCCGATTTACTGTGCAGTGCGGGTAAACAGTCAATGAAGCGAAATAACTGCACGCGCAACCCTGGATTACTCATTGCCCAGGCTAGAAGTTTATCATCCCAGCGCATTTGGTCGCGTAACCCAGCAAAGAACGAGCGATCGCGTGTCGCAGCTAGAAGTTGTCGGGCGATTTCCTGCGTTTTAGCTTCGTAATTGCTTTTTTCTACTTGTAATACCACTGGTAATAAACTCCTAGTCCCGACTGTCTCGTCGAAAATTCTTGATATCTTTATTTTCGCTTTTTCAGGTACTTATGTGCAGTTAATTATCGTTAACTTTCCAAGATTTTCCCTAATAATGGCGGCTAAAGAATACTGGTAAACCTATCGCTTAAGTGGCTACTGAAATGTGCTGAATTTTACAGATAGCTTTTAATACTTATAGTAACTGTAGCGATCGCTCAGCGTCGAGTAAATTTAATTCTGGTAAGAGTTGATACGTAGGGTGATTATCTTGTTGAAGATAGACAAATTGATAACGAAGTCCATTTGTTGTTAATCCCCACACAGATTTTCGTTTATCCAAGCTTTTGTGTGCATAAGCCAGTAGCTGAGGCAAACCTTCTAAAGCTTCAACACTACTATTTTTTGCTTCAATGACTAGTATCCAGAATAATGAACTTGCTTTTTGTACTGTATTATTAACAGCTAAAATGTCCATTCTTCCCTTAATTAAAGTATCTTCGTCTTCAATGAAGATATCTGCAATGTTTTCTTCTAATGTTATTTTGATCCTCGGTTGATAAAATCCTGATAACCAGAGTAGGGGAGAAAGAAATAAAAACTTTACTTGTCCCTCAGAAATCTTTGCTTCAGCATAATAGCTATCGAAATTATTGCGGATTTTATCTAGTTCTTGTTGTTCGTAGCTAGTTAATGTTTCTAATGATAATAAATCAGCAAAAGACTTATTAGGTTTGCGTTCGAGTTTTAAAATCTGGTAAACTTCTTTTAAAGAAAGGTTTCTTGCATCAAGTGTTATCATCACAATTGAATTCTTACAAAAGAATTTAATGCTATTGAGGAGGTATATTCTCTTTATATAGTAGCGCTATGCCAGTTTTGTTTGAGTTACAAGATTTTTTTGGGAAACTACTAAGTACGCGTTCCTCGTAGAGGCTGTCATTAGCCGCAGGCGTTAGGCTAGGATGCAAAGATAAAGATATAGAGAGAATCCTGTAAATAAAATATCGCTGTGTAGTAATGATTACTGCTTAAAGAAGGTATTAGTACGTGCAGCAGGATCAAATATGACAACTGTAGAGGAAATCATTTTCTTTTTAGCAAATCCATGCTAACCTGCTACGACATTACCCTGATACACTTGTACTTCAACGCTTAGCTAACCAGCGCCTATGGTTCATATCAAGCGCCTGGAATTATCGAACTTTAAATCTTTTGGTGGCACAACTCAAATCCCGCTGCTACCAGAGTTTACTGTTGTTTCTGGACCAAATGGTTCGGGTAAATCAAACATTTTAGATGCTTTATTGTTTGGCTTAGGACTTGCTAGTTCTAAGGGAATGCGGGCTGAACGTCTGCCAGATTTGGTCAACCACACGCAAGCAACTCGCGGACGTACTGTTGAAGCGAGTGTGACTGTTACTTTTGATTTGGAAGGTTTGGAAGAGAGGGATCAGGGAAATACAACACTGGAGAAGGGAAACCTTGATGAAGCAACGCCAGAAGATCGCGTTTTAGATGAACTCAGTGTCACTCGTAAGTTGCGCGTGACTCAACAGGGAACTTATACATCGACTTATTACATCAATGGCGAAGCTTGTACGCTGACTGAATTGCACGAACAATTGAATCGCTTGCGCATTTATCCTGAAGGTTACAATGTTGTCCTCCAAGGCGATGTGACTAGCATTATTTCAATGAACTCGCGCGAACGGCGAGAAATTATTGATGAACTTGCGGGTGTTGCCACATTTGACCGCAAAATTACGCAAGCAAAGGAAACTCTCGATCAAGTTAAAGATCGTGAAGAACGCTGTCAGATTGTTGAACAAGAATTAATTACCCAACGCGATCGCTTGTCGCAAGACCGGATCAAAGCAGAAAAATATCAACAACTGCGTACCGAATTACAACAAAAATCACAGTGGGAAGTAGTTCTAGTTTGGCGATCGCTCCAAAATCAACAAGAACACCTGGCAACTCAAATTCAAGCAGGCGATCGCACTTTAGCAGAACTCTTGCAACAACACGCTACGCTCACAATTGCAATTCAACAAGTAACAGCTGAGCTGGAGCAACTGAATCGTCAAGTAAAAGCTTTAGGCGAAGAGGAACTCTTAAAACTGCAATCGCATTTAGCAACCCAAGAAGCTGAGTATCGACAACTACAACGACAGTACGAAGAATACGTCCAAACAGATTTTAAAACTGAATGCAGTATACAACAAAAACAATCTGAGCTGCAAGAGTATGACAACAAACTTGAGCAACTGAACCAAGAACAAAATTCTAAAGCCGAGGCGATTGTTGCTTTACAAGCCGAACGCGATGCAGCACAACACCAACTAGAGCAAAGCCGAGAAGACGCAAATGCGATCGCCGACGCAGCAGATGTATGGGTACAACAGCAAACTACCCTAACCCGCGAAATCGAAGCACTATTACAAGCAACTGAACCGCAATCAAGAACGCAAGCTCAACTACGCGAACGCACAAACCAACTGCAACGACAATTGCAAGACCAAAAGCAAACTATTGACAAGATTGAACCAGAAATTGCAGTCAAACAACAGCAACTCGCAGCAGAAGAACAACAAGCGATCGCTTTAACAACTCAAGTAGAAACGTTAGCGCAATCATTGACAGCAGCCGAACAAGAATTGCAAATTCAACAAGATACCTTCAAGCGGCTACTTGCAGAACAACGAGACAAACAACGGCAATTAGACAAGTTAGAAGCACAAGCGCAAGCGTTACAAGAAACACAAGGTACAGGTGCTACAAAAGTTATCTTGCAATCAGGATTGAGTGGTGTGTGTGGTTTAGTCGCACAATTGGGTAGAGTTGAACCCCGCTACCAATTAGCATTAGAAACTGCTGCGGGAGCAAGATTAGGGCAATTAGTTGTCGAAGACGATGCAGTCGCCGCCACAGCAATTGAAATCCTCAAGCAAAAACGGGCGGGAAGGGCGACATTTTTACCACTGAATAAGATTCAACCTTTACGCTTTTCACCCACAACTGCGCTGCGTTATGCAGAGGGATTTGTCAATTACGCAATTGACTTGATTGAGTGCGATCGCCGCTATCGTGATGTCTTTGCTTATGTTTTTGGTAGTACCGTTGTTTTTACAACTTTAGAATCTGCGAGAAAACACTTAGGGCAATATCGTATTGTCACGCTAGAAGGAGAACTTCTAGAGACAAGTGGCGCAATGACAGGCGGTAGTATAAATCAACAACGTTCCGGTTTACACTTTGGTACGAGTGAAGCGACTGAATCTGATGAAGCAAAACAACTCACGCATCGCTTGCAAGAAATTGCGCTGATTTTAAAACGTTGTGAATCTAATATTGAAGCACTCACCGTCAAAACAAAACATCTATCACAAGAATTTACTGAAGTGCGTCAACAGTGCCGCGAACATCAGTTACGTGCAGAACAGCTACGTAAAGAAATTCAAGGATTAACTCAGCAACTGCAACAAACAGAGTCGCAATGGCGGCAAACTGAAGAACAGTTGAATAGTACGCGATCGCAACTCGAAGTTTTAGATGGCGAACTTCCTTCGCAAGAAGCGCAACTACAACAAAAACGACAACTATTAGCTGAATTAGAACAATCGCAAACTAACAGTCAATGGCAACAAATTCAGACAACGATTAAAAGTCAAGAACAACAACTACAAGAACGCTTGCAAGCTGTTCTCAAAGCCGAACAACGCCATACTGAATTAGTCAACGCTGCAATTCTCATCCAAGGAAAAATTACCGAATGTCAACAACGCATCCAAGAGTATCAACAACAGCAATCTTCTATTAGCAATCAGCAATCTTCTATTAGCACTCAAATCGATACTCTCGCAACACAAATTGCCCAAACCAAAGAAGCTTTACAGCAAATTGAAAACAAATTAGGTACGCAAAAGCAACTGCGCGATCGCACAGAAGCACAATTACGCGATCGCCAGCAACAACATCAACAACTAAAATGGCAACAGCAAAAACTTCAGGAAGAACAACAAACACGTCGGGAAGACTTAAAGCTATTGCAAGCACAAATTCACGAGCAAATGGCAGATTTACCCAATCCCTTGCCAGAAGTGCCTGATAAAGTTGATTTAGAACAACTCCAACGCGAAGTGCGATCGCTTACTAAACGCTTACAAGCATTAGAACCAGTTAATATGTTGGCCTTAGAAGAATACGAACGTACTACTGCCCGTTTAGAAGAATTAAGTCAAAAACTGCTAACTTTAGAAGCCGAACGTACCGAACTACTTTTGCGGATAGAAAACTTTACCACATTGCGCCAACGTGCTTTTAAAGAAGCCTTTGATGCGGTTAATCAAAACTTCCAAAGTATTTTTGCAACGCTTTCTGATGGTGATGGCTATTTACAACTCGATAATCCCGAAGATCCTTTTAATAGTGGGTTAAATCTTGTCGCCCACCCAAAGGGAAAACCTGTACAACGACTAGCTTCCATGTCTGGCGGAGAAAAATCACTCACTGCATTAAGCTTTATTTTTGCGCTACAACGCTATCGTCCATCGCCTTTCTATGCTTTTGATGAAGTTGATATGTTTCTCGATGGGGCAAATGTGGAACGATTAGCTAAAATGATAAAACAACAAGCACAACTTGCACAATTTATAGTTGTGAGTCTGCGTAGACCAATGATAGAATCTGCCGAACGTACAATTGGAGTCACTCAAGCCCGAGGAGCTTATACTCAAGTATTAGGAATAAAATTGCAACAGTCAAACACCTCGTCATGAGGATTTGCTAATAATAGTATTGATTAATTAACCGGATTCGAGATCAGGACTCGGCAAAAGAAAATGACCTCTGAACAGATTATAAGGCGTTCCGACATCTTGAACACCCAAGTGATCACCAAAGATAATGGTAAGCGGCTAGGTGTGATCAATCAGCTATGGGTGGATATTGACCGACGAGAGGTTGTAGCCATGGGCTTGCGAGACAACCTGATCGCGTTTGCCGGTGTGCCACGCTATATGTATCTTAATAGCGTCAACCAAATCGGTGATGTGGTCTTGGTCGATAACGAGGATGTTATTGAAGATATCGACGTTGATGTTTACAGCAACGTAGTCAACTGTGAAGTGATTACCGAGACAGGCGAACTCTTAGGTAGAGTCCGTAATTTCAAGTTTAATGCGGAAACAGGAACACTGACCTCACTCATTATTGCTTCTTTAGGTTTACCGCAAATTCCCGATCAGGTGATTAGTACTTACGAAATTTCGATAGATGAAGTTGTTAGTAGTGGTCCTAATCGAATTATTGTATTTGAAGGCGCAGAAGAACGGGTAACGCAGCTTACAGTAGGTTTACTTGAACGTTTGGGTATTGGCAAAGCCCCTTGGGAACGCGAAGAGGAAGAAGCTTACTTTACTCCGACTGCTAAACCAGAAAATCAACTAGGAACTGGCGTACCTTTACAAGCCCCAGTAAAGCCCATGCGTGCAACGCAGCCTGTTGAACAGACATGGGATGAAGACGATTACGAATACGAACCAATTCAACCTGCACCACGACAACAGCAGCGCTATCAACAACAGTACGAATCTATTCAGTACGCAGAGGAAGAATACGAGGATAACTGGAGTGAAGCATCAGGAAGCGATCGCTACTCTGAACCACCCCGCTACGTCGAACCCGAACCATACAAAGAACCAGACTCCAGTGATGATTATCGCTACGAAGACGACGAGGAGTTAACCCAAGATGTCTGGGAAGATACTGAACCAAAACCAGTAAACATTCCCAAGAAAATCAAGCAACCAGAATACGAAGAAGAAGATCGCTACTAAGTAGTCATTACCCTCCACCTCTAAAGTGGGGGGTTTTTGTTAATAAGTGTATAAAGTTATTTTCTATAGTCTAAGTAATATAAGCTTGAATGTTTGATTAGCAAGTTTCCTTTAATCAATAGCTTCGATAGCATCAAGAACTTATTTAACTATTTCAGGATGTAAGATATTGCCAGCGTGGAAAGGAACAACGACTCTATTATTATCTCTAAGATAAATTCTCTGATTGCCTTTACTTCTGATTAATACAAAACAGGCATTAAATAATAGTTTCGCCGTTAATCGCGGTAGTCTAGGCAACTTGAACCTCAAACGTCATCGTCGATATTTCTTTACTTAAAAGTGCTTCTCTCTCCTCACGTGATAGTGTTTCCAAATAAAGTTCAATTGCTTCTTGAATATTAGCAGTTACATCCTCAAAAGAATCTCCTTGAGATTGACAACCCTCTAAATTAGGACAATACGCATAATATCCGTGTTCATCTTTTTCAATCACAACACTGATTTTGTATGACATTATTATCTCCTGATCTCACTCATTGCGTACATTCGTTAACTATCCATCTTTTGAACTATTTCCATTTATTATCAAAAGATGTATGCTCAAGCGTATTAACAAAACAGAGATTATCAAACTCTTGATATTCACCCATTTTTTGCTTATAGGCAAACTCAATATTTAAGTTAGCAATATAATAGGGTAAAATTGCCACTTCATTGCAGTGGATTTCATTTTTATACTTGTACGGCAAAGTATTTTTAGGCAAATATTCAATTAATTCAGTAATAAAAGTACCTGTACCAGTTGCAGGATCTAAAATTTCAGCATTTTTATCTGCTAATAGTTTACCAAAGTGCTTATGTGTTAAATAATCGACACTCTCAATCATGAACCGCACAATCTCATTTGGAGTATAGACAATTCCTAATCTATCTGCTGCTTTAGGGTTATACGCTTTATAAAAATTCTCGTAAACTGCTTTGAGAAACTTTTGCTTTTCGTGATGATTGTAAATATTAGCAGCAGTTCGTCTAATGACTCCGTAATAACGTTCAATCGTACCTAAAATATTTCGACGATTACTTACTGTAAAAAATGTATCGATGACACGCTGTAACTTACAAGCAACATTATTTTCTCTATGAAACTGTGATTTATTGAATATATTGATAAAAATATCTTCTGTGAGAATGTACTAAATCATCATTTCTCGCACATCCAATAATGTAATCTCAGGATTAATAGATTCTTGACATATCTTCCAAAAATTATCTCTACATTTGCAAAACTCCGCATTCGTTTCTTGTTGCTGAGCAATCATATCTCTTAGAGTGACAAGAATTGTCGGCAAATCTTACTTGAATGTCTCAATAGCAGCGCGAAAATCTTTAACTTCAGGGCGAACGTAATTAATAAATGTTGTAATAGCACTATCTAACCCTTCCGCATCTCGCATGGGAACACGCATTGCTTCATTACCACTCTGAATTAAAACGGCTGTCTGGGAATCTTCAAACAGAAGGTTACTATCGGGATAACCTTTTGCCAGCTTTTTATCTATTGCTTGATCTAAATTGTCATATTGATCTTTACTTTCTCAATATCCCCAATCTAGACGTAAAGCATCTTTAACAGTACCATCAGGATAAACTACTTTACCATTCTTTGTTTTATAATCAAGTTCAGAAACTAATAAAAATTCTCTCGGTTTACACTACTCATTTAGTAAGTTTTGAAAAGCAGTTCTAATTGATGTTTCTTTGCGCGAACCGCTATACTGGATAAACTTATCAACTTCTGCATGATATTTATTAATTAACAATAATGATATTACTAGAAAAATATAATTTATAGTTATGTCAAAACTAACCTGTTAGAAGACAAAGCTTCTTCAGAAAAAATACGTTATTAAAAGTAGAGATCTTATATTGCGATCGCTTCTATTTCAAGATAACTACAAAAAGCAAATTTAATAATATAGCTAGTAAATTCCATAAATATACATGGTATTTATTTTCTGAAATGGGTATGTAATAAATGCCCGTATTCATACTTAAGCAACTTTGACTAGCTTACAGATATCTTTATAAAACCTTAATAGTAAATTTTCTGATATTGGCAATAAATAGAATAATTACGGTGAGATTTAAAGTTATTTTTTTTACCTTAGTGCTTCCGTATAAATTGGTATAGACAGCCGAGATGGCTATCATACATTTAATTCAATAGAATTGTAATTTGGTAACGTAGCTTACATAAATCAATTATCATTTATTAAGTCCGCAATTCTGATTTGGCATTTATATTTTAAACAAGTTGAAATGATAGCTTCACAGATAAATAAAAGCTTTTATTGTCTTTCATAAGATACAAAAATTTTAGCCTTATCGATAGATTAAACTCTATATTAAACCCAAGAAAATCTTATTTATTAAGTTATAAAATGCTTTATTAACTTGTGAGAATTTTTGCTGACTTTTCTAGAAATAACAGTTACAAAAAAGATAATTAAAGTTCTCAATTAGATGGAGGACAACAAATGAGCATAGTAGCACAAGTAATAGCTCAATCTGATGATGCTAATCGCTTTTTAAGTAATACTGAGCTAGACAAGCTACAAGACTTTTTCAGAACAGGAGAACAACGGCTAAAAGTTGCTCAAATCTTGACACAAAATGAACAAAAAATTGTGGAAGAAGGTAGCCGCCGCTTTTGGCAAGTAGTTCCGAATACACCAAGTAATAGCGGCGATCCTAAAAAGACAGCATTATGTCAAAGAGATCAAAGCTGGTATTTACGATTGATTAGCTACGCTGTCTTAGCAGGAAATATGAAGCCTCTGGAAGATATTGGCGTAGATGGCATGCGAGAAATGTATACTTCTTTAGGTGTTCCTGTCGGTAACATTGGCAATTGTATGCGCTGCCTCAAAGAAGTTGCCAGTAACATGATGAGTAGTGAAGAAGCTGCGATCGCCAAGCCTTATTTTGATTATCTGATTCGCGCAATGTATTAACTCTACTCCTGAAATTATAGGAGTCTTTTTTTACGCAATTCATTTTTTGAATCTCATTTCTGCAATCTTTTTACCAATTTAGTTTGAGAAAAAAGCAATGCAAGATACGATTACTTCGCTTATCAATCCTGCAGATCAACGCGGTAAATATCTGGAAACCGAGGAGTTGGAAAAACTTAGAAGATATTTCCAATCAGGTGAATTACGTGTCAAAGCTGCCTCTGCAATTAGTAACAATGCTGCTAATATTATCCGCGAATCTGTAGCAAATTCGTTACTGTACGGTGATATTACCTGTCCTGGTGGGAATATGTATCCTACTCGCCGTTACGCTGCTTGTATCCGCGATTTAACTCTCTTTCTACGTTATGCTACTTATGCGATGCTAGCTGCTGATCCTTCCATTTTGGATGAGCGAGTACTTGATGGACTGAAGGAAACTTACAATTCGTTAGGTGTTCCTATCCAACCAACCATACAAGCAATTCAAGCAATGAAGGAAGTAACAACTCGCATGGTTGGTACTGAAGCGGGTGGAGAAATTGGGATGTATTTCGATCACATCTGTAATGGTTTAAGTTAAACCGTTTGTTTCTTCCAGAATGTCTGAAGTTGTACAGATATAACCTAAATCCCCCAAGTGTGGGGGACTTTGATTTTGTAATCCTAAATCATTTGTGAGAATCTCTCCTTTTTTTCTTTGTGTACTACCCTGCGGGAAGGCTGCGCCAATGTGCTAGCCTACGCATACCGCTCCGCGTCTACGTTTTCCAAAAAATCTTACAACTCAAATAGGATCGCTATAGTAGGCAATCCCGATGGGAGATGGAATAGAATCCATCTCCCTATTTTTTATCTATTTGCCATACCTGAATGTTTTCTGTTGTGAACTCTTGCGAGGTTGGTAAGTTGTTTCGTAGAGTTTACGTGGCATTGAATGTGGATATTTTAAATTTGATTGTTCCTCAGTTGGAGTTTCATAAAATGGATTTGCGTGATTTTTGGGATAGTTAAAGTCGTAAAGAACTTTTTGATTTTGTTGTGAGTTGATCCGACTCAACTTACCATTCGCGTGTGAAGGATGATAAAGATTGTCATTTGCAGGTTGCTGATAAGCAAAAGTAGGTTTTTGCTCAATTATGGAAGTTTCGTAGAATGTATCTAAATTTGACTGCGGTTGGTAACTAAAGTGTTTTTGATACGCCAAGTTGGGATTGGGCAAAATTTCTGAGAAAGCATTTTTCCAAGATTCTAATACTGGTTCAAAGTAACTTGAAGCTAGTCCAAAATGCCAAAGAGAACCTTGAAGGACAACAAACGCAAGGTAGAAATAGGCGTTAGCTAACCAAATTCGCGATGTCGGTTCAGGATTGCCTGGAGTATAAAAGTGTGGTAGGAGAAATAAATTGAACTGCGATCGCACTCCGTAAAACTCTTCTGGATACACTAGTGTGTTAAATCCGCAATAAAACGCCCCAGCAAATCCCGCGATCGCTAACCCAAATAGCGAATACCCTAAAATAGCATTTCCAGAAAAGATAAAGCGCCGTTTTACCCAATCAAAAGGCTCTTGAGAAAGATGCCAAATTCCGCCTAGAATTAGCAGTAGACTTGCGTAGATATGACCGCCGACAACATCTTCTAAGTTATTTACAGCGAATAGATGAAGGATGCGATCGCCAATCACCAAGGGATTGAGTGTCGGATTTGTAACAACTCGCACTGCACCAACATTAGCATCGTACAAACCACCGAAAAACATTGCTTTAGCGGCAACAAGTAACGCACCTATTCCCAAGAAAATCAGGTGATTACCTAAAATAGCTCCCAATTTCTTAGGATCGTCCCAGCTAAAATGATAGCGACGTGCTGGTAGTTTCTCATCTTCTAAGCTTGGGGCGACTTTAGTTCGGTGAAACCAAGTACCAAATCCAAAAACTAGCGATGAGATGATTAATACAACAGCAATTCTAAAATAAGGTTGGGTATCAATCGCTTGATTATTTAATACACCCCATCCTTGAGTTGCTAAGCGAGGTAGAAAAAATAACCTTTGCCCATACATTGGTTGTGTCGGAGAATATCGCGCAATCTCCCATAAAACCAACGCACCAACACCAAAACATACTATTGCTGCGTGTGCAATATGTGCAACAAGAAATGTTCCTGACAAGTTAATAAATCGGGCATTTCCAGCCCACCAAGGATACTTGACCTTGTTTTTGCTGGATGTTTGCATCTTATTTAAAGCCTCAGTTTCAAAGGTTTCCTAGTCAATTACAAGAGCGTTCCGAGGAAATCCCACCTGACAAAACTGTTACAAACTTTGACCAAATAGTAAAAATCCTATTTAGTGTCATTATTATGAGCTATGAGAAATATCGCAATTGATTGCAGTATTTTGTAACCTTATGCAATTTTTTGTAATCTAAACAATTGGCTAAAAGCTAATCGCTATTCAACACTGCCGCAATCGAGTCAACAGTATCACAATCTCATCAATTGTTTGGCGAATTTCTGCTGCTGGTAAATTCGATTGATTCACAAGAATACTAAAAATCAATGGTTCATAACTAGTCGCATTGAGATATCCTGATAAAGTAACAATACCGCTCATTGAACCAGTTTTGGCTTGGAGAATGCCTTGCGCGGGGGTGTTCTGAAAGCGACTTTTCAAAGTACCACTGATTCCTGCAACTGGTAAGGAATTACGGTAGACAGTGGAACTCGCCATAACTCTTAATGTTTGCACTAAAGCTTCTGGACTCGCCAGATTATGACGCGACAATCCCGATCCATCTGCTAATACATAACTATTGGGATTGACACCTAATGTTGTTAAGGTATTGCTGACAATCTCTAAACCATTATGATCTGTAGAGTCGCTACTTGTTGCGATCGCCTCTGGCGCGGCGCTACGCGCAATTATTCTCAATAGTGCCTCAGCATAGAGATTATTACTATTCTGGTTTGTCTCAATTAAAAGTTGGGCTAGCGGTGGTGATGTGATTGCAGCGAGTTCCTGCGCATTTTCCTGACTCGAACGAGTGATAACTAATTGCTGAGTTGTAATCCCTGCATTTGCTAACGCAAGACGAAAACGCCGTAAAAAATGTGCTGTCGGTTCAACAACTGCTAAACTGACTGATTGCGGTTCAGCATCAACACTCAAGTTCCCTTTTATCTGAAGTACTGTACCTTTTAAGTCGCGGCTGACACTCGTTGTTGACGTTTCCTCTGCAGAAACTGTAACAGTCTCATTTTCAACGCGCCACCATACCGCTTCAGCAGGATCAGTCCATTGTATTCTTAAGGGTTGACCGATCTGTTGCGGCAATAATTTTAGCTCTACCGCATTTTGATTCAAAATAAAGTTACCAAATGGCGCACCATAATCTGCTTGAATATCTTCCCATTCCCAAGTAGGATTTACAACCGCACCCTGAAAGTAACTATCTTCTGCAATGAGTTGGTTAACTTGACGAATACCACGCCAACTTAACTGTTGAACTAATTCTTGTAGCTGAGTGTTGGTAAAACTAGGATCTCCGCGTCCGACTATCCGTAAATTGTCACTACTGCCATAAACTGAGGTACGAATTTGAAATTGCGAACCCAATCGCTGCAAAGCGGCTGCAGTTGTAAATAATTTGGTATTGGAAGCTGGAATGAAAAACTTTTGCGCATCTCGGCTATAGAGGTTTTGTGCAGAAGACAATGTTTGGATGGAAATGCCCCAGCGCAACCGACTAAATTGAGGACGATTAGTGATATTCTCAATCGCTGTCGCAACTTGTGCAGGGCAAAGCTGTTGGAGAGATTGCTGTTTAACTGCACTTTGTGTTTGGGCAATTGCAGATTTGATACCGAATTGAGCAAAAAATAGGAGTAATAAGCTAATATACTTAAGCTTCACGCGATCGCCATTACTGATAGTTGGACAAATTCATTTTGTGAGTATGCCACGAACCTGCAGCAATTTCTGCGATTTCTACATGAATAAATTAGAGTAAAGTTTGACGCGAAAACTGCTGCGATCGCAAAGTAGTAAAATTTTGTGTATTTCAGTAGCTGTAATTTGTAGCAATTATGGGAATACTACGACGAAATTACAAAAAACATCATACAGACACTCAATTGTATTCAAGAAGTTCAAATAGATTTTTATCAAAAGTTGCGATCGCACTTTCTACATTGGCAATGATCTTTAGTTCCCTGACACTCGCCCGAGTGTTTACGCTCCAACGCGAAGTAGAATCCTTGGAAGATTCGATGCGGCGATTAACCACTCTACCATCACCAGTTCCCCCTCCTAACTTACCTGATACAACAGATAGCAATATCTCAACACCGCCACCAGTTGTCGCACCGTATTCTACTACAGCACCGTCACCTACAAGGACACTACCACCAGGTCAGTTTGTACAGTCTGCTTTAAACAATCAAGGGCAAGTCGAATTATTACAAGTGAACCGAAGCCCTCATCAAGCTAATGTTGTCAATGTGCAAATACGCATCCGTGCGCTAAAACTTAATATTCCCATGTCAGAATACATTGACTTGAGTAATACAACAGCACGCAATCCGACAACAAATGAAACTTATAAAGCGATTAGTGGTGAATCAACAGGTATTGTATCTTTGGGTGCAATGCAAAGTGCTAATCAACCTGTGGTTGACGCTTATGTATGGTTACAAGTACCAACACAGATAGAAGTAATTGACATTTATATCCCTAACACTGAACCTTTTGAGCATGTACCAATTGCAAGTTAAACAGATGTCCGGCATAAATAACTAAAGCCCGCAGACTTCAGTCTGGGGCTACACATAAGTGTGCCTGCGCACACTGTTTGCTATGTTCCTAGGCAATTTTTACACTTTAGTGCCACACTCTGGACAGAATTTGTTGGTAGTGACGTTCTTTGCACCACAATTGCTGCAATAAATAAGTTCCGCCACTGTGTCCTCCTTTGGGCGTTCCGGTAAGCCAAGCATTTGGGCATTGCTTTTACCAGGAGCAACCATTGGATAGCAATTCTCATCTCTGGTAACATGAGCATCGACTAACACCGGACCATCATGCGCTAACATTTCGGCGATCGCATCTTGTAATTGATCGCGACTGTGAATGACTATCCCCTTAATACCATACGCTTTTGCCAGCAACTCAAAATCTGGCATTGATGGTTCCATATTTGAAGAAGAGTAACGTTCGCCATAAAATGCTTGTTGCCACTGGCGCACCATACCTTGCCAACCATTATTAATAATGATGGTCTTGACATTTATCCCATATTGTGCAAGTGTACCCAACTCTTGAAGATTCATCTGGAAACTTGCATCGCCACTGATACAAATCACTTGCTCGTGGGGTAACGCGACTTTTGCACCAATAGCAGCAGGTAAACCATAGCCCATAGTTCCCAATCCCGCACTTGAAATCCAGCGACGCGGACCATTTTTCAAAAATTGTGCGGACCACATTTGATGCTGACCAACATCTGTGGTGTAGTAAGCGTCTGGAGCTTGACGACCAACTTCAAAAATGACTTCTTGAGGTGCAATACTATGCTCGTGATGAGGTACGACTAATGGATAGTCTTCGCGCCAGCGGTTAATCCGATTAAGCCATTCTTGGGTTTGATTAGGTGTACCAGAAATTCGCACAGCTTGAATGCGTCGCAACAATTCCTTCAGGACATTGCGCACATCACCAACAATGGGGACATCCGGTGTGCGATTTTTACCAACTTCTGCCGGATCGATATCAACGTGAATAACTTTAGCGTGCGAGGCGAATTCGTCTAACTTCCCTGTAACGCGATCGTCAAATCTTGCACCAACACAAATTAGTAGATCGCACTCGCTTACTGCAAAATTTGCATAAGCTGTGCCGTGCATCCCCAACATTCCTAACGCTAGTGGATGGTGTTCGTCAAACGCACCAATTCCCATCAATGTTGTTGTTACGGGAATATGAAATAATTCTGCAAGTTGTTTCACCTCAGCGTGTGCATTAGCTGCGATCGCACCACCACCGACATACAATAATGGCTGTCGTGCCTGACGAATTAAGTCAATTGCTTGCACGATTTGTCGAGGGTTCCCTTTCACTGTAGGGCGATACCCTGGTAACTTGACACTTCCTGGTTCGACAGGAACATAGTCAAACTCTTCTAACCCGACATCTTTGGGAACGTCAATCAAAACAGGTCCTGGGCGTCCACTACCTGCAATATAAAATGCTTCGGCGACAATTCGCGCCATATCTTTAGGATCGCGCACGACATATGAGTGCTTAACTATTGGTAAAGTAATCCCATAAATATCAGTTTCCTGAAATGCATCCGTACCAATTGCTGCCCGCGCGACTTGCCCTGTAATAATCACCATCGGAATTGAGTCCATATGGGCTGTGGCGATTCCTGTCACTAAGTTCGTCGCCCCTGGACCTGAAGTACCAAAGCAAACTCCAACTTTCCCTGTAGCACGCGCATAGCCATCTGCTGCATGAGCTGCACCTTGTTCGTGTCTTACCAAAATGTGCTGAATTCCCCCAGCAGCTTCGGCGCGATACAGTTCGTCGTAAATTGGCAGAATTGCCCCACCAGGATAACCAAAAATATGGGTGACACCATGACGTTTGAGACTGTCAATGAGGGCATAACCGCCTGTTGCCCGTTGTGGTGCTGTAACTGGTACTGCTGAGACTTCTGGCTTGAGCAGAGGTTCAGCTTCTAAGGATATATTGTTTGATCGCGACTCTTCATAGGGAACGCTTCGTGAACGCACTGGTAAAACCTCACGCAATAGCTAACTTGGTCGGGTTTGCTTTTGTATTTTAAAATGCATTTTAACTCGAATTTCTATTCTAATCTTCAGTAGAATTGTTGTGTTTACATATTAGAAAAAATACTTGTAAATAAAAATAAATATTTCTTCTCACATTTATATCGATAGACAGAACACGCAAGATTTGATCAAACCAAAATTTTATTATCCTTCTTTCTTCTCGACTCCTCTAGCATTGCACCACGCAAATACCTTGAAAGCACAACAAGCTCACAAAGCATCTCGCAACACGCGGCGAGTATTTTTCCAAGCCCAAAACCCAACAATAATCACAAAAAGACTCATACCCAAAAGCACAGTGCGCAAACCTAAGGCATCTGCCAAAGGTCCTGTAATTGCTAGTGGCAAACTTAAGGCAATATTGACTGCATTGTTTTGAAACCCAAACACTTTACCATGCATTTCTGGAGGAGTTTGCTGTTGAATTAATGTTTGCATTGGGACGCCAATCAATGATGCACCTAAGCCGAGCAAAGCACTCAATCCCAATCCTAGCGGCAAATTACTTATAAAAGTAAATACAGCAAGAACAAATGCCATACTTAAGAATCCATACAAAGGC
Organism: Gloeocapsopsis sp. IPPAS B-1203; assembly: GCF_002749975.1. NCBI lineage: Bacteria > Bacillati > Cyanobacteriota > Cyanophyceae > Chroococcidiopsidales > Chroococcidiopsidaceae > Gloeocapsopsis > Gloeocapsopsis sp. IPPAS B-1203. The sequence goes on from NZ_PEIG01000022.1 coordinate 63,276, forward strand.
AAAGGTTTATGGTGAAAGCGATCGCCCCAGTGTCCTAAAATTCCAGCACCCAAAGCCATCCCTACACCAGAAGCAGCCAATAAAAAACCAAATTGTGTTTCTCTTAAACCAATTTCTGCAGCAAGTTCAATTGTTAACACTGTTAATGCAGCAAATACCGAATATAAAAGTGTTAATTGCAACATGGCATTCCATATTAAGCGATTGCGTTGCAGATAGCGTAAGCCTGCTTTAAAGTCACTCCAAGGGTGAACTGTTGTTACCTTAATGTCCTGAGATTTTTTTTCTCTAATGGTGACAAGTTGCATAATGACACCAGAAAGTAAATACAAGCTACCAACTAACAATTCTCTACCATATTCAATGCGCCAGTTACGAGCCAAACTCAACAAAGGTTCTCCGACAGCAAACCCCACAATTAAAGCTCCCATTGTCGTTGTTGCAAATAAAGCATTTGCCGCCATGAGATTCTCGCGCCTCACCAATAGCGGGATAACAGCTTGCTCTGCTGGTGCAAAAAACTGCGTCACTGTGGAGATAACGAACGTTAAAATTAATAAAATCGAAAACTCCCTTGGCAACCAAGGAATGGAAATTGTGAGAATGCCACGAATTATGTCTGCTGCAACCAAGACAGGTTTTTTGCGGTAGCGATCGACAAAAATTCCACCAGCCGAGCCAAAGAAAATTGCTGGTAGTGTGAAAGCAAGCATGAGTGTCGATCGCATCGAGTTTTCCATACCTGGTGTCGTCTGATAATTGCCCAAAAGTGCAATCAGCAAAACAAAGAAAACTTTATCGGCAATTTGAGAGAATATCTGCCCAATCCACATCAACATAAAAGGTTGATTTTTGAGTAAGGCGCGGAATCCTCTACCAAAATTGGGTGGTTCTTCAACAGGAAACATAAAATTAGTGATGAGTGGCTAGTGGCTAGTGATTAGTTATAGCAATTTCTCCTCTACTGCCTTTACCTCTCCATATTGCTCTAACAGCATAATCAAAAATTCAGCAGCAGTTAGGTACGCTAATGTTTGTGAGTCTTTTACGTAGTAGCCGGAAACACTTTGCGGCGATCGCCATAGTGTTAAATGATCGACAGCAGGTTCAGCATAGAAATTATGACTACCACTTCCCAGCATGACAGAACTCCAATGAGTAAAGTAATCATGACTGAGGCGATGTAGGGGAAAGTTGCCAAAAAGCGGAACTCCCCAACCATCGATTGCAATCAAAGCTAAAACCTGTCCTCCCAAGCTTTGCCACGTATTTGCAGATGAAACTGCGCCTACTACTCCTGCACTAAATGCAATAAAGACGACTGGCGATCGCCGCTGTGGATTACCAAGCTGTGCTTGCAAAAACTGTAAAAGATGAACTGGTGAAAGTACCTCATAGTCGTGATTAGGAAAAATCAGGAAATTGTAAGTATGGCTTGCAGTTGCATTTATGCCTTGAACAAATTCTTGTGTGAGATGAGGTGGATGGATACCTGGGCAAATAACAATGTGCATCAGTCTTTAGAAAGAGAAATTATAAAATTTCCGTAAACTTACTCTGGTTAATCTAGGCAGTCTTAACTCAAACTTTAATAACGGAATGACAACGAGTTATATGTTAGTGGAGTAAAGATGGACACAGCTATGAGCCAAAGGCTAAACAATGCCGATAGTTCATTACAAAATACCATTGATACTCCATTAACAGACGAGGTTGCCAGGCTACAAACACTTGATCAGTGTCACATTCTTGATACTGATCCCGAAAAAACTTTTGATGAACTTACTACCTTAGCTGCGTATATTTGTCAGACACCTATTGCCTACATTAGCTTTGTTGACGCACAACGCTTATGGTTCAAATCGAAAGTTGGAATTGCAACAACAGAAACTCCACGCCAAAGTTCCTTTTGTACTTATACTGTTAATCAATCAGATGTTTTTATCATTCCAGATACAGTAGGTGACGAACGCTTTGCTACCCATCCAATGGTTAGTTCGGAACCTTTTATTCGTTTTTATACTGGTGTACCTCTAATAACAGTTGAAGGTCATCATTTGGGTGCATTGTGTATTATGGATTATGTTCCACGAGAACTCACTTTAGCCCAAGTGGATGCATTACAAAAACTTGCCCATCAGGTAATTCAATTGATTGAGTTACGCCGTAATTTAGGAAATTTAGCAAAACCTAATCAGCACAAAAAAACAGAGAAACAAGGTAAATATTTTCTCAGAGATGTGGCAGCAGGATTTGGAGTAGCTTCGCTAGTTTTGCTGATTGTTGGCACTATTTCCTACCAAAATCTTAATAGGCTAATTAGTACTCATACTCAAGCAACAAACTCCCATGAGGTATTAAAAAAACTGGAAGATGTGGTTTCTCAAATAAAAGATGTAGAAACTGGACAGCGTGGTTATGTCATTACTGGTAAAGAAAATTATTTAGAACCATATAATATAGCTACTTCTTCTATTGAACAAAAACTCGAAGAATTGAGATACTTTATGGGTTCTGACCCAAAGTATCAGCAACAACTAGACAAACTTGAGTCACTGATTCAGCAAAGAATTGCTGTCAGTCAATATGTGATTGATACGCGAAAAAAGTTTGGTTTTGAAACTGCAAAACAATTAGTATTAGCAGGTAGAGGTAAATATCTCATGGAGCAAATCCGCAAAACGGTGCGTGAGATTGAACAAAAAGAAGATGCTATCTTTCAGGAGCGATCGCTACAAGCTCAAGAAAATGCTCACTTTGCTGTTTCTACTTTTACTGCTGGTATTTTACTCAATCTTGGTTTATTTTCAGCAGTTTACTACCTGACATATCGAGAGATTAAACAACGCAAGCGAACTGAAGTCATACTCGAACAAGAACGCGACTTTACATCAGCAGTGCTGAATACAAGTAGTGCTTTAGTATTTGTTACTGATACTCAAGGGAGAATCGTTCGTTTTAATCAAGCTTGTGAAACACTCACTGGCTACTCTTTTAGTGACGTCAGAGGTAAAATTTTTGGGATTTATTGATTCCAAAAGAAGATATAGTGCAAGTCAAAATGCTCTTTCATCAACTTCAAACAAGTTTGTCACATCAACATGAGAATTACTGGCTAACAAAAAATAGCGATCGCCGCTTAATTGCTTGGTCAAATACGGCACTACTTGGAGCAGACGAAGCTGTTGAATATTTCATCAGTACTGGTATTGACATCACTGAGGAAAAGCAAGTCAAAGAAGCTTTACAACAAACAAACACGCTTCAATTAGCAATTTTGAATAGTACAAGCTATATGGTTATTTCTACTGATATAGATGGTAATATTTGTACTTTTAATCATGCTGCCCAAAAATTACTAGGTTACTCGGCTGAAGAAGTTGTTGGCAAAACAACACCAGTCATTTTTCACGCTCTTCGAGAAGTCGTGCAACGAGCACAAGTGTTATCATCTCAGGGAATAGATATTACTCCTGGATTTGACGTCTTTGTTGCCCAAGTGCGGCGGGGAGAAATCGACGAGCAAGAATGGACTTATATCCGTAAAGACGGTAGTCGCTTTCCCATACTTTTATCAATCACAGCTTTACGCGATGTTGATGGCAACATCACTGGATTTCTCGGAATTGGTAGCGATATTAGCGATCGCAAGCAGACAATAGAAGCATTACGTACAAGCGAAGCTAGACTTAATCTAACATTAGAAGCTGCTCAGATGGGCACTTGGAACTGGGATATGCTCACTCACGAAGTGACTTTTTCCGAACGACTAGGGTTTATCTTTGGGTTTCCTCCAGGTACTCATCAAGCAACTTTCCAAAATTTCATCAATATTATCCATCCTGAAGATCGCATAGCTGTTGAGCAAAGTATTACTCGTGCAGTTGAGGGAGGAGTGAATTACAATGTCGAGTTTCGCATTTTTTGGTCTGATGGTAGTTTGCATTGGATAGGTAGCCAAGGTCAAGTTTACTATGACAATGGTCAAGCAATACGTTTAGTGGGAGTATCAATGGATATTACTAAACGCAAGCACACTGAACAAGCACTACAGCAAGCTAACGTCAAGTTAACTGATTGGGTGGGTGAATTAGAAGAGCGTAACCGCGAAATTACTTTTCTAGGCGAAATGAGCGAGATTTTGCAAGCTTGCCACACTGTAGAAGAAGCTTACAAAGTTTTACCAAGTTTAATACAACCTTTATTTCCACAGATTTCCGGCGGCATCTTTCTGATTAATGCTTCTAGGAATATGGTAGAAGCAGTTGCAACATGGGGTACATCTATCAGCCAGACACTCTTTAAATCTGATGATTGTTGGGCACTGCGGCGCGGTAGGGTACACTGCATGGATACGCACACAGGTTTAGTTTGTCAGCATCTTGAGCATGCGCCTTCAAGTACAGCATATCTATGCGTACCCATGATGGCACAAGGTGAAGCCCTCGGACTACTACACTTAAGTTCTCCAGAATTAGCATTAACTCAAGGAAAAAAACAGCTAGCAATTACAGTTGCAGAGCAGATTAGTTGGGCATTAGCTAACTTAAAATTGCGAGAGAAGCTGCAAAATCACAGCATTCGCGATGCACTCACAAATTTATTCAATCGCCGTTATATGGAAGAATCGTTAGAACGCGAACTGTTTCGGTGCGATCGCAAACAGCAACCTTTAGGAGTCATTATGATCGACGTCGATCATTTTAAACGCTTTAATGACACCTTCGGTCACGAAGCCGGCGATGCTATTTTACGTGAAATTGGGCTATTTTTGCAAAGCAATATTCGCAAATCGGATATCGCTTGTCGCTATGGTGGTGAAGAGTTAACGCTAATTTTACCCGAATCTACTTTAGAGACTATTCAACAACGTGCCGAGCAAATCCGTGAGGGTGTGAAGCATTTACGCATTCAACATCGCCAGCAGTTATTAGGTGCAGTTACCCTTTCACTGGGAATTGCTTGTTTTCCTCAACACGGCTCAACTCCTACAACCTTAATTCAAGCAGCAGATGCAGCACTGTACTGTGCTAAAACCTCAGGGCGCGATCGCGTATCAATAGCTGAATCATAACAAGGCGGGATACCTACTTTAGACTTTGTAGCATTAGTTAAATTCACATCTTGCACTTAGCGGTTGAAACCGCAGCTAATCAGGTTACAAACACCTCGATTTTTTATTATCCGTGCCGGCGGAAAGAGTTTGTATAGCCGCGAATTCCATTCGCAAGGTTTGGTGCAAGATATGACTACGTACTAACGTTTGCCGATCAATAAGATTAGTAACAGTATCAATTGATTGACAAGCTGATATAGCTTTCTAAAAAAGCAACTCTCGTAGTCTCAAGAGATTATGACGTTACTGATTTGTCATGTTTTCCTCATACTGAGGTCGCTCGGACACCAATAAATAGTATTTCTGTATACAAAAAACAAGCAGATATCACTTTAAGATAACAAACTTGTCTCTAGATAGATGCAACTCCTCAGTATTACTAGTCCGTGGCAGGAGAACGGTCACAAAATGATAAACAAGTTTAATAGACGTAAATTTCTTGTATATGGTTCGGCAACATTTGGGACAAGCCTATTGCTGAAAGCTTGTGCAAATGATGAAACAACGACTACTACCAGTGCCACAAATGCTTCATCACCGACGGCTACTGGCGCTAGTGGTGGCGGAGACACTATCAGAGTAGGTATTTTACACTCGCTGAGTGGCACTATGGCAATTAGCGAGCAAAGCGTTGTTGATGCCGAACAGTTAGCAATTGAGGAAATCAATAATGCTGGTGGTGTACTAGGCAAAAGAATTGAAGCGATCGTTGAAGATGGAGCTTCAAATTGGGATACTTTTAGAGAAAAAGCCACAAAATTAATTGACCAAGATCGAGTTGTGGCTGTATTTGGTTGTTGGACTTCTGCAAGTCGTAAGAATGTCTTACCTGTTTTTGAACAAAAAGATCACATGCTCTGGTATCCAGTGCAGTATGAAGGGCAAGAATGTTCTCGCAATATCTTTTACACAGGAGCAGCACCAAATCAACAAATCGAACCATCTGTAGATTGGTTACTCCAAAACAAAGGCACCGATTTCTTTTTAGTCGGTTCTGATTATGTTTTCCCCCGCACTGCAAACACAATCATCAAAGCGCAAGTTGCCGAAAAAGGTGGCAGAGTTCTCGGAGAAGATTACTTACCATTAGGCAATACCGAAGTTACACCAATTATCACCAAAATTAGACAAGCTTTACCCAATGGCGGTGTCATTTACAACACTTTGAATGGCGATAGTAATGTAGCATTCTTTAAACAACTACAAGGTGCAGGCTTGACCCCAGATCGCTATCCTTCAATGTCAGTCAGTATTGCAGAAGAAGAAGTCCGCGCTATCGGTGCTGACTATCTTGAAGGACATTATGCCGCGTGGAACTACTTCCAAACAGTAGAAACTCCAGAAAATCAAAGATTTGTCCAAGCTTTTAGACAAAAGTACGGACAAGATCGCGTCACTAACGATCCGATGGAAGCTGCTTACATTGCAGTTTACTTGTGGAAGCAAGCTGTCGAAAAAGCAGGAACAGCAGAAGATTTAGCAAAAGTCCGCGCCGCTGCTTATGGGCAAACGCTAAATGCTCCTGAGGGTACAGTCACAATGCAACCGAACCATCATATTTCCAAAGTTGTCCGTATTGGTCAAGTCAGAAGTGATGGCATGTTTGAGATTGTTAACTCTACTGATTCAGCTGTCGAGCCTATTCCTTGGAATCAATTTGTGAAGGAAACCAAGGGTTATGCCTGTGATTGGTCTGATCCTAATAAAGGTGGCAGATTCAAAGCTGCTTAGAAGCTAGAGGCTAGGGACTAGAGGCTTTCAGTCTTTGGTTCCTAGTTTGTTTTAGGAGGCAAAGCGTGCTAATTGGATTATTTGACGGCTTGTTTAATGGCATTAGTATTGGTGCTGTATTGTTGATTGCAGCGCTAGGACTAGCAATTGTATTTGGGCTAATGGGCGTGATCAATTTGGCGCATGGTGAATTGATGATGCTAGGTGCCTATACTACGTTCGTCGTGCAGAATGTTTTTAGGCAATTTGGCGAACCTTTTTTTGAGATTTACATCTTTTTTGCCTTAATTGCTGCATTCTTTGTGACTGCGGGGGTGGGATTAATTCTCGAACGAGGAGTGATTCGCTATCTTTACGGGCGTCCTTTAGAAACCCTGCTTGCTACTTGGGGCGTTAGTTTGATTTTGCAGCAGTTTGTGCGCAGTGTAAACTGGGTTTTGGTCATTGGTTTAGCAGTATTTTGTATCTTGTTTTTTGGTGGTTTGTGGGTTTTAAATCGCCGTCAAAGTGCTTTTCATAAATGGGCGATCGCCGCATTGTTACCGTTATCTTTAGGAATTGCGATCGCTGCTGGGAGATTTTTAGCCGATACCTATCAGCTAGCAGTGACTAGACCTTGGTTTGGCGCACAAAACGTCGATGTCTCTGCACCAAGGTGGCTGCGTGGCGGTTTACCGTTAGGCAATTTCCAATTACCTTATGCAAGACTATTCATCATTGCATTAACAATCGTCTGCGTTGCTGGACTTTACTACTTCTTACAGCGATCGCCCTGGGGATTACGCATTCGCGCTGTCACTCAAAATCGCAGTATGAGTTCGTGTTTGGGAATTCCTACCCAAAAAGTCGATGCCCTCACATTTGCCTTAGGTTCGGGTCTAGCTGGTGTTGCGGGGTGTGCAATCAGCTATCTCGGTTCCGTAGGACCAAATACTGGACAAAACTACATCGTTGATACCTTTATGGTTGTCGTTGTTGGTGGTGTCGGTAAGTTAGTAGGTACAATTGTTGCTGCCTTAGCAATTGGTACTGTAAACTATCTCGTCGGTTCAGGTACGTTGGCACTTCTATTTACCCCCATTCAGCCACTTGCTGATTTCTTTACCTTTTTTGCAACCACAAGCATGGCAAAGGTGATGGTCTTTGCTTTAATTATTGCCTTTTTACAAGTGCGTCCTGGCGGTATATTCCCTCAAAAAGGGCGTACTGTTGATGCTTAAACAGGGGCGTTAGCAAAGCGGGACAAAGTCTGGAGTGAGGGGAAAAGGAAATAAGGAAATTAAGGAGAGGTAGCAGTGGATGCAGTTTCACGCCTTGGGGCTAGAGGTAAGCGACAGACATTGTGGATAGAGGTAGGAATTGTACTTGCGATCGCATTGTTTTTAATTCTTGTAATGCCTGCGGTATTGAGTAATTTTCGTCTTAACTTGCTGGGGCGATTTTTATCATTAGCAATTGTTGCTTTAGGAATTGATTTAATCTGGGGATACACTGGCTTATTAAGTTTAGGTCACGGCATTTTCTTTGCATTAGGTGGATATGCGATCGCCATGCATATCAAACTCGAAGATGCTGATGGTGGATTGCCAGACTTTATGAGTTTATATGGCGGTACGGAATTACCCTGGTTTTGGGAACCTTTTTATTCTTTCCCTTTTGCAACTTTTGCTGTTGTGACTATTCCAGCACTTCTTGCTGGAGTTCTTGGGTATTTAGTCTTTCGCAATCGCATCAAAGGTGTTTATTTTTCTATCCTTACCCAAGCAGCAACCATTGTCTTTTTTAACTTTTTTAATGGACAGCAAAAATTATTTAACGGTACCAATGGTTTAACGAATTTTCAAACACTGTTAGGCACATCAGTTAACACTCAATCAACACAATTTGTTTTTTATAGCCTGACAATTGTTCTCCTTGCTGGTGCTTACGCCCTTTGTCGTTGGTTAACAAGCGGACGCTTTGGACGCTTACTCATGGCAATTCGCGATGATGAAAGTCGCGTACGGTTTTCAGGATACAATCCCACAGAATTTAAAGTCCTTGTTTTCGCCGTTTCTGGTGCACTAGCAGGTATTGCCGGAGCAATGTACACTCTCCAAAGTGGTTCTGTGTCGCCTAGATTAATGGATGTTGCTTTCTCGATTGAAATGGTAATTTGGGTAGCTATTGGTGGCAGAGGAACACTTGTTGGAGCAATTTTAGGCGCACTATTAGTTAACTACGCGCGGAGTTTCTTAAGCGAACAATTTGCTGAAATTTGGTTATTTTTCCAAGGCGCACTATTTTTAATTGTTGTCACAGTTCTACCAGATGGAATTGTTGGTTGGCTAAAAAGTCAAGGAATTCAAAATCTAGGACGACGCAAGCAATCTTTCACTTACCCTAGCTTAGAAGAAGATCCTGAAGTTCAGCAGGAAAGAAAAGAAATAGGGGTGAGGAGTGAGGAGTGAGGGAAGTTTGTTGTAGCCTCTTTATAAAGAGTTAGATATCAAGTTCATTATTAAAATATTTCTAATTAAGTGGAGGATTTTCAATCTACAAGCTGAAATTTATAATTGTTGCAGGAGCATTATGCCAGAAAAAATTTTAGAAATTGAAGATGTAACAGTTAGCTTTGATGGTTTCAAAGCCTTAAACGATCTTAACTTCAACTTAGATGTCGGCGAACTAAGAGTTATTATCGGTCCAAATGGAGCCGGAAAAACGACATTTTTAGATGTCATTACAGGCAAAACTAAACCAACAAAAGGAAGAGTTTTATTCAAAGGACGCAACTTGCGATCGCTCAGCGAACATCAAATTGCTAGACTTGGAATCGGTCGTAAGTTTCAAACTCCACGTGTCTACCTCAATTTAACACCAAGAGAAAATCTTGAACTGACCAGCAACCGCACCAAAAATGTTTGGTCAACTTTAGTAGGTAAACCAAAAAGTGCTGAACGTAACTCAATAGCAGGTTTACTCGAAACGATTGGTTTAAGTTCTCGCGCTGATATTCTCGCAGGCTTACTCTCACATGGCGAAAAACAGCGATTAGAAATTGGGATGCTAGTTGCGCAATCTCCCGATCTACTCCTCGTAGATGAACCTGTTGCAGGGTTAACAGACGAAGAAACCGAAAATATTGGCGACTTGTTACTTGCTTTAGCTGAAAGTCATTCGATTTTGGTGATTGAACATGATATGGAGTTCGTTCGCCAAATTGCGCGAAAAGTCACTGTTCTGCATCAAGGTTCAGTACTGTGTGAAGGAAATATCGATCAAGTCCAAAACGATCCTAAAGTTATTGAAGTGTATTTAGGACAACCAATGGATGATGCACATACAACTCATTCACTCGCACTCGAAACTTCAGGATCAGAACTGTAAGTTAACGTATTCAATAAAATAGAAAATATGAGTTACACTCGTGATGCGATCGCCCCAGATGCAACCGCAGTTAGTCAAGACAAAACGCTGCAAGTCTCCGATCTTAATGTTTACTACGGCGAAAGTCATATTCTCCGCAATGTCGATTTAAGTGTTCCCGCAGGACAAATGGTGTGTCTCATTGGACGCAATGGTGTTGGCAAGACAACACTCCTAAAGTCAATTATGGGGTTAATTCGTCCTCGTAGTGGTGCGATCGCCTTTGATGGTGCAGTCATTAACTCAAAAACTCCCGATCAACGTGCCAAGTTAGGAATTGGTTATGTTCCGCAAGGAAGAGAAATTATCCCTCGCTTAACTGTAAAAGAAAATCTACTCCTCGGACTCGAAGCACGACGCAATAGCAAACATAGTAAGGAAATTGCCGCAGAAATTTTTGAACTGTTTCCCGTACTGAAAACAATGCTATCGCGCATGGGTGGTGATTTGAGTGGCGGACAACAACAACAACTCGCGATCGCGCGGGCTTTGATGGGACAACCACGATTACTTGTCTTAGATGAACCCACCGAAGGTATTCAACCATCAATTATTTTAGAGATCGAAGCTGCTGTGCGGCGAATTATTGCTACTACAGGAATTTCAGTATTGTTAGTTGAACAACATCTTCATTTTGTTCGTCAAGCAGATTACTACTATGCAATGCAAAAAGGCGGTATTGTTGCTTCTGGCAGTACCAGTGAATTAAGTCAAGATGTCATTCAAAGATTCTTGGCTGTCTGAATTTTATTTATTAGCATCAGTTAGTCAAATCTAATTAAAGTAGTTTAATTAGATAAATTAAACTCTCTTTTTTACTTGGTAGCGATCGCGCAATAAAAAATCCTGGAATGAGCTTATACATGTAGCCAGAAGTAGGGTGACACCCAGTAGCTCAAGTATAAATTTCCAGGATGTGAATATGCGTTGCGATTTGTTTTTCCTGCTATTAGCCATGTTAATTGCTTGTAAACAAATCAACTTCTAACTAAAGAATAATTTTATAATAAAGCCTCTGTGTATTCTTTATCACATTTTGTTCTCGCTATTTTTAGGATCTTCAAAGCAATTCTTTAATAGACTTCTGTACCAACTATCTTGTAATTATTTGTATTCTCAGACACAGATATCTATCTATCAGATATTTAACTATAGTGACACTTGCCAAAAACAAATTATTGAACTAAGGAAAGATTAATAACGCTTGCTAAAGCAGCATCATCAAGGTAAAGCACTGTATAGGAATAAATTAAATAATGTCACTATTAGACTATTTAGTTGTCATTACACTATTGTTGACTTTATTTCCTTTAGCAATAACTCAAATGAAATCTGCGTTAGTACAAGAAGACATTCAAACTTTTTCCGTATGGGTCTTTGTAACTTGTTTTCTTGCAGGCTTACCATTCATGGTTATGACCTTGGCAACAGCAACCTAAAAATTACGTATACTTATTCAAGATATCACTCAATCTGATGCTGCTAAGTGGGTAAGATATAGAAGTACTGACCCCCCTGAAGTAGCACAAATGACTTCTACTGTTTTGATTCCACGGTTAAACGCTCCGACATTGCGTCGATTACCCAATGGTCTGACGATCATAGCAGAGCAAATGCCGATAGAAGCCGTTAATCTTAGCTTGTGGGTCAATGTTGGTTCTGCGGTAGAATCAGATGCAATCAATGGTATGGCTCATTTCCTAGAGCACATGGTGTTTAAAGGTACACAACGCTTGTGTAGCGGTGAATTTGAGCGACTGATTGAAGAACGGGGTGCAGTCACAAATGCAGCAACAAGCCAAGACTATACTCATTACTACATCACAACAGCACCAAAAGATTTTGCTCAGTTAGCACCCCTTCAAATTGATGTTGTTCAAAATTGTATAATTCCTGATGACGGCTTTGAGAGAGAACGATTAGTTGTTCTAGAAGAAATTCGCCGTTCTGATGATAATCCCCGCCGTCGGACGTTTCAACGTGCTATGCAAACAGCATTTGAGTGCTTACCATATCGTCGTCCTGTTATTGGTCCAGCAGAAGTTATTTCTCAGTTAACACCCCAGCAGATGCGCGACTTTCATCAGACATGGTACCAACCACGCTCAATGACAGCAGTTGCAGTCGGTAATTTACCTGTAGAAAAACTGATTGAAGTGATTAGTGATAGTGTCCAAACAAACACTTCACAATCCATACCTCAGAAATATAGCCCTACAAATACTTCTGAGTCACCCTTTACAGAAATCGTCCGCCATGAATATGTAGATGAAAGTTTGCAGCAAGCACGCTTAGTTATGGTATGGCGAGTTCCAGGTTTGATACAAATGGAGCAAACTTATGCTTTGGATGTACTAGCGGCAATTTTAGGACACGGTCGCACTTCACGGCTAGTGCGCGAACTAAGAGAAGAGAAAGGATTAGTTTCTCAGATATCTGTCAGTAACATGACGCAACAACTTCAGGGCGTCTTTTATATCTCTGCTGCACTACCTATAGAAAATATCCCTGTTGTGGAAGCAGCGATCGCCCAACACATTCAAACAATTCAAACTCAACCTGTCCAAGAATCAGAAATTGCCCGCATTCGTACTCAAGTTGCAAATCGCTTTATTTTCGGCAACGAAACCCCCAGCGATCGCGCTAGTCTCTATGGCTACTATCACTCGATGGTTGGCGATTTAGAGCCTGCTTTTGAGTATCCAACTAAAATTCAAAGAGTAGATGCTACTGATATAGTTGCTGCAGCGCAACAGCATCTATCAGCAAATGCTTATGGAGTTGTTATTCACAAACCAGCATGAATTGGTTAGAAATTGCCCAGAATATAAGCAGAGTAACGGGAAAAGCATTTCTTGTCAATCAAACACGCTCAGTAAGTGGTGGCTGTATTAACCAAGGTTATGCCATTAGTAGCGATACTGATACTTACTTTGTCAAGCTCAATTCCCCTTCTCAAGTTGCCATGTTCGAGGCAGAAGCTCTAGGATTGCAACAAATGCTTGCAACTAATACTATTCGAGTGCCTCAACCGATTTGTTGGGGAATTGCAGAAAATTCGTGTTATCTCGTTTTAGAGTGGATTGACCTTGGTCGAGGTAATAACTCAACCTGGGAAGACATGGGGCGACATCTGGCAAAGATGCACAAAATACAGCAGTTGTCAAGAAAGGCTGCCTTTGGTTGGAATATCAATAACACCATCGGTTCAACACCCCAAATCAACGATTGGACAACTGATTGGGCAGAGTTTTTTGCGAAACACCGTTTAGGATATCAGTTCAAATTAGCGAATCGACGCGGCGGACACTTCCCACAGCAGCAAGCATTACTAACCGCTATTCCAGAGTTATTAACGCATCAACCGCAACCGTCCTTAGTTCACGGAGATTTATGGGGAGGTAACGCAGCGTGTACAACAACAGGAGAACCAATTATATTTGATCCGGCAACTTATATTGGCGATCGCGAAGTTGATATTGCTATGACAGAGTTGTTTGGTGGTTTCCCAGCTGCTTTTTATCAGGGATACAATGCAGTTTTTCCTTTAGAGCAAGGTTACGAAAAACGTAAAACTTTGTATAATCTCTACCACATCTTGAATCATTACAATCTCTTTGGGGGTAGCTACAGTGCACAGGCTAACCGCATGATTGCTCAAATTTTAAGCAGCTAAGGTCAGAGTTTTGAGTGTTGAACTGTTAATAAATATTTTTCTCATTACCAATTACCAGTTACCAATTACCAATTACCAATTACGCACAATAATCTGGTTAAATAGCCAGAGACAATATAAGTACTTATGCAAAAATCAGTATCCGCAAACTGGGGGACAATTCAACATAAGTTGACTCCCTACTTGTTTTTGTTACCGGCTTTACTCATCTTGAGCTTGACTGTATTTTGGCCTGCACTTCAAGCATTTTATCTCAGCTTCACGCGCTACGAATACGATCTCACACAAGCACCACAGTGGGTAGGTTGGGAGAATTTTCAGCGGTTGTGGACTGATGCTGTATTTTGGCAGACGCTAGGCAATACTGTACTTTATCTTGTTTGCGTTGTACCAGTGTTAGCGATCGCACCTTTAGCACTGGCTATTTTGGTCAATCAAAAACTCTGGGGAATGCACTGGTTTAGAGCAGCATATTATACCCCAGTTGTCATTTCAATGGTTGTTGCCGGAATTGCTTGGCGGTGGATTTATGAAGGAAATGGACTACTCAATCAGATCATTCGGCAAATTGGTTTATCAGAAAAAGGTATTCCCTGGTTAACAAGTCCGCAGTGGGCACTATTTAGCGTCATGGCGGTTACTGTCTGGAAAGGACTAGGCTACTACATGGTCATTTATCTAGCTGGGTTACAAGCAATTCCCGCAGACTTGTACGAAGCTGCTGCGATCGATGGTTCTGATGGTATTCGCAAGCACTGGGATATTACAGTACCTTTAATGCGACCATATCTTGTTTTAGTCGCAGTTATTTCGGCAATCTCTGCAACGAAAGTGTTTGAAGAAGTTTATATCATGACACAAGGTGGACCGCGCAACAGCTCAAAGACAATTGTTTATTATCTCTATGAGCAAGCTTTCCGTAACTTAGAAATGAGTTATGCTTGCACAATTGGACTAGTCCTGTTTTTAGGAATCTTAGTTCTATCCATTCTCAATCTAAAGTTAACAAACCAGCGAATCTAAAATAGCTAATTGCTAATTACTAATATGCTGTAACCTCTCATCATGCGTCACTTCTGACATAATCTTCTAAATTTACTAATGCTGTCAGATCTAAGCTACTAAGCACACTGGACTTAATAGGGCGTTTTTCGTCCCAGAAAATTAAAGAAGAGTAAAAGTTTATCACTAATGGAGATGCCAGAGTTTGAAAAGTTTTCAGGGCAACTTGCTCATCCTCAAAACTAAGAAAGTAGACTGTATCATCAAAAATAACAGGCTTATCAAATATCTTTTCAATTAATCTAAATTCTAATTTTTTATAAAGTCCGCAAATTGCAATTTTCCAGGGAGAAAAAGTGTATGCACCAACTCCAAAAATAGAAAACCTAGGTTTATTTTGATATATTTTGCTTTTTCTATTTTCTAAGTCATTTGCATGAGATTCTAGATATTGCCAAGTTTTGGGTGCTAAATCCCTTATGTGTTCAGTAGGTTCACCAACAAATCTTTGAGTAACTAGAACATACCTATCTGTAGTTTTTGTTCGACTGTGGGCAATATCAGAACCTTTCAATAAAGGAAAGAGACAAATATCTTCTAGTTCAACAGCTTCTCCTACTCCATTTATAAAAGTATTACCAATCTTGCGAAACTCCATGATCTTTGAGCAGTCGTGCTTAATACCAGATCGCCATTTTATCTCCGAATTTACAGTGTAAAATTTGCTTAGCTTCTCAAAAGAATCTGTATCTCTAATAAGAAGATTATTTCTATATGCTATTTGATAATACTCCAAACTTTCAAGACTGTTAAATACATCACAAAAATAGTTTTTTGATTTTGAATCAAACTTGCAGAATAATAAACAAGCTTCAACAGTTGCATCAAAATATTTCTTTGTGTCTATTCTGTACGTTGCACAGTAAGCAAGGTTAAGATTTTTAGAATGAAGATAATTCAGTATTTTTCTCGAAACAGATAGCTTACAAAGCATTGCTAGATAAGCATCCCGTCCTTGTAGCCATTGAATAATTTGAATTAGCATCCATTCGGAGATATCAAAATTACTCTTACCTGTAATGGCATCTAAGCCATTATAATTTTGAAAATTATTTTTTTTAGGTAAATTTTCACTACCAAGACTTCCTTGTATTGAATTTGTCACCCAAGGAAAATTACCAAGTACCAAAATATTTCCATTTAACTGACTAATAAGCGATAACCAATCAAATTGAAAAAAATCTGCATGTTGAAGCTCAATTCTCTCATCTTGTATAAATTGCTTTTTCCTTCTCATCTCCTGTAGATACTGTTGATTTATTTCAACTCCAATAATCTTTTTTGCTGTTTTAAATATACTAGATGCAACCTCAATAAAATTACCTATACCACATGTTGGTTCAACTATGATATCGGGGACAATGCCCAGCTTTATTAACTGCTGACAAACTCTCTCAGCAAGTTCCAAAGGTGTCTGGAAATCCCCATATTCTACTTTTTCTTTGTCAGCACTACGAATCATGAATTAGCTCTATAAACAGCAATAATACCTTCTTCTTGATTAGCACGTTCAATGACTCTTCCATACTGAAGCCTCCATTGCAAAGCATTAGAAATAGTCAAAAATCCTTGACTGGGAGGATTTCTAAGTATTTCATCTGCAATGTTAGATGCCTCAATTTCATCAATTGGGAGATTTCGATCCAGCATAAAAGCAATCAAGTCATCTTTATTACCTTCATTTTTCAAGATGCTACGAATTCCACGAGTCATCTGAAAATCTGCTGTCTTTTCAGCTTTCACGTAAATTGTGTGCAGAATGCTTAAGGTTGCAGTCCGGTTTGTGCTATTGTCTGCTTTATCGTAAACAAAAATAAGTAGTGAATACCCAAGCCCAAAAATCTTTTGTCTTGCAGATTTGAAAGGGCATGATGACTGGGGTTGTTTAATACTGGTTACTTTTATGTCGATAAACAACCCTGGAAAATCAATGCCGCTTGCAGAATTTCCCTCTAGAAACTCGTAACGTTCTCTGAGATAAAGCCTAAATTTCTGTTCTAAGTATGTTCCGACAGCTTTCCCATCAGTAATACCGTACAACAAAGGTTCTGGATGTCGAGACTCAGCGGCTGAAAATACTGTGGCTTCTGAACAGAGGGTTTCTACAGTCAAAATTGTCATAGATAAAGCAAAAATTATGGTGTTGCATAATAGGAGTATGAAATGTCCTAAATGTGAATCAACTCAAATCAGTAAAAACGGTCGTCACCACGGCAAACAAAACTATGTTTGTAAACAGTGTGGTCGCCAGTTTGTAGAATCGTAT